>JAQUSF010000009.1 GCA_028715215.1 Candidatus Zixiibacteriota bacterium | reverse complement strand
CCAGCCAGTTGCCATCGTTCGGAATCCTAGCGCGGCGTGATACCGGTTATCGCTTTACGGTTAATCCCGTTGTGGGAGATGTTGACCGTAACGGAGCCGCCGATTTGATTCTTGGCGGTGTTAATGCCATCTACGCCTTTAACAGGGAATTGACCATAAAAACCGGTTTTCCCAGGAAAATAAACGACCGGTTTCCGTATGACACTGTAACCGCGCCTTCGATTATGGCTGATATTCGCCATGGGGATTTCCCTGAAATTATTTTCCCGACCGGGGTGGGGAATATATATTCTTTCGGTCAGGATAAGACTTATGGTTTTCCTCTTTCCGCCGGGGAGCTGGGCGCGGGCTCCTGTGTTTATTGGGTCGAGAGTGAGGGTGAGTTGACACACGGCTACCTGGGTTATATAGGTGCGGACGGCTGGTTCTATGCCTGGTCGATGGACCCGGACACGGTTCATAATTACTGGCCCATGATCGGCCATGATGCCCGGGGCACCTATGCCTTCGATAACAGGCAGTTACGAGCGCCGTCGTCCCTGGCGGGTAAGTTTCCTAAAGAGCGGTTTTATAATTATCCCAACCCGGTTACTTCCGGTCGGACAACCATTACTTACTGGTTGAATGAAGAAGCCAGGAAGGTATCGATGGCTATCTATGACCTTTCCGGTCGGGAAGTGCAGACTTTCGGCGGGCTGACTACCTCAAGTGGCGAAGAAAATGAAATAACCTGGAACTGCGGCAGCGTTACTCCCGGAATTTATCGCTGTATCATTAATGTCGAGTTTTCGGGAGCTACGGAAACAGCCTTTACGGATATTGCCGTCATCAGGTAAAAGGCGGAGAGAATAAGAATGAAAGTAAGACAGCTTTTTTATTTTTTGATAGGAAGTGGTTTGATTATATCTGCCTCCCTGGAAGCCTACGAATTGAAACCATCGAAATTTGAAAATGAAAAACAGGCGTTCCGGTACGAACATTCTTATCTGGCTCTTGTCGCAGATGATTTTAAGGAGCTGTCTGCGCCGCTGGATACAACCGGTATCGGTATGCAACAGAAATATCACAAGTCTCCCGTGAAAGCCATGTTGTTGTCTCTGGCTGTTCCCGGTCTGGGGCAGTATTATTACGGTAGTAAGACGAAATCGGCGCTTTTTCTGGGGGCGGAACTTACCTCGTGGGCTTTACATATCATCTGGCATAAAGACGGCGAGGATATGACCGCTGATTTCGAGGCTTACAACCGGCAACACTGGCTGCCGGAGCGCTATTCCCATTATCTGGAACTGGCTTATTATGGATACACCGATGACGAAGATATCCCGACCGCGGGCGATTCCGCCAGAGGTATCAGTCATCATTTGCCGAATACCAGGACGCAACAGTATTATGAGATGACCGGCAAATATAACCAGTTCGCCTGGGGGTGGGATGATGCGGTGCTTAACGGGGATTCCCTGAGTGATTATGACGAAAGTAACCCACCCTACAAGATTGTCAATGAAAGCACCACTCCCTATTCCGCCCGGCGGCTGTTATATGAGCAGATGCGGGCGGACGCCAACAGTAAACTGGACAATGCCAATAAAATGATTACCGTGGCGATTGTGAATCACCTGATAAGCGGTTTCGAGGCTTATTTCATGACCCGTCACTGTAACAAACATGCCGCAGAACCGGGATTATTCTCCCGGCTGAATTTCAAGGCCGATTTAAAATCTTTTCATGCCGTTAAGGATACGCCCTATTTTATGATGACTTATAAATTTTGATAAGAAATGAAGAAAATGAAAATAACCAGGAAGCTAATATTTGTAAGTGTTTTTTTGTTCGGTCAGCTTTATGCGGTGGATTTGAAAACCACTCCTGTTCGCGAAGCCATGAACTTCCAGCTGTCCATGTCAGGCTGGGACGATGAATTCAACCAGGTTAACAAGAAAAAAGAAAATGACCGGGCGAATCAAAGCCATAACCGCCCCGGCCAGTCGGTTAAAGGCAAATCTATTTTAAAAGCCGGTCTTCTGTCGGCTTTGGTGCCGGGAGCCGGTGAGTATTACCTGGGACACCGCTTGAAGGCGCGGTATTTCTTTGCCGCCGAAGCCATGACCTGGCTCGGGTATTTTTCTTTCCGGACTTACGGGAGCTGGCGCAAGGATGATTATATCAATTATGCCGCCCGTTATGCGGATGCCCGGCTGGAAGGAAAGAGCGAAAAATTTCATGACTGGGTGGGCTTTTACGAAAGTATCGATGTCTTTAACAGCCTGGGAAGGGTGGGTGACCCCGACCGCGCCTATCTTCCGGATACCCCGGAAAATCACTGGCGCTGGGACTCTCCGGAACATCAGGCGGTCTATCGCGGCCTCAAGACGAAAAGTAAGGATGCTTACAATCGGGCTAATTTCATGCTCGGGGTCGCTCTGGTAACGCGGGTAATTTCAATTGTTGACGCCGTTCGCGATGCCCGAAGGATGCAACACCGTCTGGACGATTCATTTGCACAAAACGACAGGTTTAATTACCGGGTTTCTTTTAATCCCTTGGCCGAAATCCGCCAGGTTAATTTTACTCTGTTTACGCCTTATTAGAGATGCGTATAAAAAGATTAGCTGTTGTATCAGCAGTTTTGTTTCTGATATTCGCCTGCACCAGGCCACCTCAGGATATTGCTGATAATTTCCCCCGGTCACAACCGCTGGCTTTGATAGTTGAGAAAGTCATTTCCGGGTATATGCTGGGGCAGACGTTGCGCTATCCGGTCGGCCTGGCGGTTGATTATTACGGGAAAATATATGTCTGCGATGCCGGTAATAACCGGCTGTTAAGGTTGGCCGACAGCCTGGTAGTCGAAAGGGAAGCCGGCGGTCTGGGAAGCCTGGAGGGCCTGTTTAATCGCCCGAGTTATATTGCGGTCGACAATGGTCTTAATGTGGTGGTGTCCGATGTCGGCAACAGCCGCCTGTGTCGTCATGATAAAGATATGCATTTTGTCGAAGCCATCAAGTTGCTCGACCCGGATGACCCCCTTAAATTCGGCGAACCATCCGGGCTGGCCCTGACCGATTACGGTGAAATCTGGATGTGCGACAGCGAAAAAAACCGGATCGCCGTTTTTAACAATATCGGGCAGTTCAGCCGCTTTGTCGGTGATTTCGGTTATTCGGGCGGCCAGCTTTTACATCCCCAGAAAATTATCAGAAATTCCAGAAATAATTTTATTGTTTGTGACGCCGATAACCGTCGGCTGGTATTTTATGACCATTACGGTAATTTTGTCAGGGAAATTAAAAACCGGGATTTCAGCTATCCCGTAGCGGTGGTGACCGATAAATCCGATAATCTCTGGGTGCTCGATGGTGCGACCGGCACGGTTTTTTATATGGACGAAAAAGGTAATACCCGGTTTCAATTCGCCGCGGTTCTTCCAGGGGCACAGACGGCTATGAAAAATCCTTCCGACCTGGTTTTTTTGAAAGACGGACGGCTTTTGATTTCCGACAGCGGTAACAATCGCCTTCTGGTCTGTCGCATTTTAGTGGAAACTCAATAGCCCGGGATGCTATGCTCCGGCGACCCATAAAAATATTCTTAGCCATCATCATTCTGAGTTTTATTCTGGTGGGAAACCCGACCGCCCGGACTAATCTTATCCGGGTCGGAAACGATATTCCCCGGCAGTTGCCCATCGGGGCGCGGTTCATTTTTATCAACTCTGATTCTTTGTTTTTAAACGGTAATCTTCTGGAAAGGGATGTTCATTATAAATTTGTTTCCGGTTACGGATATTTTGACCTGGCCGGTATAAAGCCGGAAGTTACCGACAGCCTGGTGGTAATTTACCGGGCTCTGCCGGCGTGGCTGGAAAAATCGTACGGGCGCCCGTTAGTGTCACCAGCGAGCGGGGCGGTGAACACTGCTTTTGTACCGGCAGGTTCATCGTTGCCTTATGCACCCCGTTCTGGTTCGGAGATAGATATCAGTGGCGCCAAATCGTTTCGCTTCTCGGCGCGAACGGCGGGTAACTCGGAGTTCAACCAGTCGCTGGATCTAAAGATTACCGGCGAGTTCAAACCCGGTCTTGAGATAACCGGCTCCATTTCCGACCGCGGTTATGATCCCGTTTATGGAACCGCCAACAGCCGTTTGAACGAAATCGATAAGATTAACATTCGCCTTAAATCGTCACGTCTGACCGCACAGGTTGGAGATATCAATGTTACTCCTTTGATGTCGCCTGGCGGTTCCAGGAGCGTTTCCGGGGCGTCGTTTATACTCGATTATCCGCACTGGTATATTCACGGCACTGTCGCCCGGCCAAAGGGTCTTTTTGAGTCCTTCAGTTTTTACGGCCGGGATGGTTTTCAGGGACCATACCAGGTGGGCACCGGCAACAACGCCACGGCTATTGTTCCCGGTTCGGAAACAGTCTGGCTTGACGGTATCCCGATGGAACGCGGAGCCAACAAGGATTATACGATGGATTATGTCACCGGTCGGATTACTTTCAATGTCACCAGGTTTATAGATAACCGCAGTCGTATCGAAATCGATTACGAGCCGCTGGCGACCAGGTACAAGGGAGAATTATTTGCCGTCGGGACTGGCGCGCATACTCCGGATTCCGCTCTGTTTTTTTCGGTAGATATTCTTCGCGAAGGTGATGACCGCCGGCAACCCCTTGCCGGGGAGCTGTCTTCGTCGGACAGGGCTTTATTAGAAGTAGCCGGGGATGAACCGGCTTATCGTTCCGGTGTCACTTCCGATACTACCGGTAATTACTCCCTGGTAACCGACAGTCTGCCCGATACGGTGTACATTTTTGTCGGTGAGGGTAAAGGTGATTATAATGTTGTTTTCAGTTATGCGGGACCCTCGGCGGGCGATTATAAATTTCTCGGCAACGGCCGTTATGAATTTGTCGGCAACAGCCGGGGTGATTATCAACCTGTTATAATCCTGGCGGCTCCGGTCAGGACAGATTATATGCAGGCGCTGGTCGGTACCCGTAATAATGTTATCGGGGAATTTACAGCCGATATCCGCCGCAGTGTTTATGACCGCAATCTTTTTTCAAGCCTGGATGATAAGGATAACGAAGCCTGGTATTACTCTTTACAATCACAAAAAAACTGGTACTGGAACGACCGTCGTAACAGTTTGTATTTCAGGCGGCGGGTTGTAGAAAACAACTATAAGACCCTGACACGGATTAATCTGGCGGATTTCAACCGTGATTTCTTGCTCCCGGATGATTTTAAACCCAAAACCGACCAGACCCTTCACGAAATGAAAAGCACTGTCAGCCCCCTGGGGTTCGCGGAATTATCCGGTTTTTTCTCTGCGCTTGATTATACAGGCAATTTTCAATCCCGTACCGGCGGATTGAAAGCAAGCTTGTATCCTGATGACAGGCTGACGTTGTCGGGAGCCTGGAAAAACATAGCAGCCGATTATTCGGAGACAACCGCCGCGGGGGAGGGAAGGGGATACAACTGGCAGTCCGATATCCGTTACGAACTCAAGCGCATGTATTACGTGACTACCGGTTACGAACGCGATAACCGGGAAAACTCTTATTCCGAGGTTCCGCTGGGCAGCCGTTATGACCGGGTGTACGGTGAAATTGCAGGTACCCGGGCCGCTTTAAGGTATGAATTTTATCGCGAAGACAGCCTGAACACGAAATGGAACGAAACGCTGGCTCGCCACCGGGTCACCTCATCTGTGAATGACCACCGGGGAGACTTAAGTTATGACCTGTCGCTGGCGTACCAGTGGCTGAACCGTACCGATGTGACGGAGCGTAATTTTCTGGGACGTCTTAATCTCGGTTACCATAACCTGCCCCGTAAATTTCGGGTGACCTCGTCTTTTATCATTTCCGAGGAACGCCGCAATGCCCGGGGGATTACCTATCTCGAGGTCGAACCGGGACAGGGCAATTACATATATGAAGACGGCCAGTATATCAATGACCCGGATGGTAATTATATCCTCGTGGAAGAGATTTTATCCGACGACGCCAAAGTGCGGAGCGGGCGGAAAACGTTCCACCTCAGCAAAGACTGGCACGTGCTCATGTTCCGCTTCAGTTCCGATATCGACGAAGAACTGCTCGACGGCGGGGAAAGGTCCTTCTGGTGGTGTCTGCCTTTCTACAATGACCGGAGCCAGCCGTACCTTTATCTGATGCGGCGCTATAACACCGATATCAGGCTTTTACCGGCCAGCGGTTTTCACGCTGTCAATATTGTCATGGTCGAGAATCTGGAGATTAGGGATATTGGCGGTTATTCCCGTCAGTCACGGGACAACGAGGGGGAGGTCTCCTTCAAACAGAAATGGCGGGAAAATTATTTCGATGAGAAAATAAGTTTGTTCAGGTACGACCGTGATGATTATTACTCCGGGGCGGGAACCATTAATGGTTACCAGCTGAGTTTCAGGGCGGCACGGGTAATAAAAACCGGTGAAGTAAGTACCGGTATTGGATACCGGCGGGCGGAATCGGAACTTGAGGAACGCTCGGAGCTGATTACGGCGACTTTCGGCTCAAGGTTAAGGGTGATTTCAAAGGCGGAATTAAGGGCTGACCTGGAACTGTATCGCCAGTTCTTTTATAATATCAGCGGTTACCCATCTTATAAACTTACCGGCAACCGACCGGGTGAAAAAGGCGCTGAATGGCAGGTCAGTTTCAATTATAATGTGCGGGATGGCCTGCGGATGAATTTTACCCTTTCGGGGAAACATGCCGATAACCGCCTTGCCCGCTTTACCGGACGGGGAGAAGTAGTGGCAGGTTTTTAGGCGGCTTATGAATAAAATTATCAAAACAGGCTTTTTACTGCTGATTCTCGCGCTGGATGTTCCCGCGGTTGATTTCTTCTACCGGGGAAAAGAACCGGTGGAGAAAAATATCTACGAAAATCGTTTCAATAAACTTATCCGGAATAATGTCAAATTAGCCGAGGGACTTGATTCCCTCTCGGCCTGGCTGGCCAATGATGGGTATCTTGATAACAGGGTAAACCTTGACGGCGAAGGGGTGCTGGTAACGGCTGACCGGCGTTACCTTCTTGAAAAGCTTGTTATAGTCGGTGATACCGGGTACGAATATTCTTCCGGTGGCTTTTTCATTCAAGCCGTCTTTGAGAGAGCCGTAGAGAACGTGTTGAAGTATTATTATCATCAGGGGTATTATTACGCCCGGGCAAATATTGCCGAGGTTGCGTTCGATGACAACCGCGTGCAGGTCATATTAAACATCAATAAGGGGCCTTCGGTAACAGTCAGCCGCAACGATTACACCGGTTTAAAGCATGTTCCCCCGGAATTCGTAAGCAGGTACCTGCCTCTATGCGAAGGCGACACCCTCAGGGAGGAATTAATTCGGCAGGCGGAGAAAACAGCCGCTGAAATTCCTTTTATCACTTTCCTGCCTCCCGTTTCGATTCTTCCCGAACCCGGTTTTGACCGGGCGGCGGTTCGCTTCGATTTTCTTGAACCCGGACAATTCCGGTTTGTCGGCGGCGGGGGTTATCTTCCTGATGACCCCACCGGTCTGGTCTGGAATATTAACCTGACGCTGCGCCATCTTTTCGGTCCCGGAAGACAGGTGGCTGTTAATTCGGAGCGGCGCGAAAAGGGGCGAAATATTCTCGATATTACCTATCAGCAGCCTTTTTTCATTCTGGGCGTGGATTATGCGGAGTTCAGTCTTAAAACCCGCGATTATCGCGACCAGTTTTATGAGTTTGCCATGAAAACCTCTTACAAAACCCGTATTCAGCCCGGTTTGCAAGCGGGTCTGTCATTGGGCTGGAAACGGGTGGAGCCCGCTACCGGTGCCGGTGGTTATACACGCTTCTCATCCGGTTTTACTCTCGAACGTCATCTCCTTGATGACCGCTTCAATCCCCCGGGTGGTTATACCCTGGACTGGACCATCGGCTATGCCTACCGGCGTTACAGCAGTGATACCCTTCGGGAAATAAAAACCCTTGCTTACAACGATGCACATACGGAACTGTCTTTTAATTTTTATCAATTGCTAATAAAACCGCTGGTAATGCACCTGGGACTTAATTATAACGGACTGGAAAGCGGTGAAACTCTTCTGCCCTTAGCGGAACTTTATTTTATCGGCGGTCCCGGTACTCTCCGTTCTTTTAGAAACGAACAATTTGCTGCTCAGAGAGCCGCTTTCGGGACGGTTGAGCCCCGCTTTCGTTTTCAGCGGGGATATCTTTTTATTTTCTACGATGCCGCTTATATCAATTATAAAAGAACCGGACAGGCTAAAGCCATAGCGCTTGAAGAACTGTATCGCTGGGGATACGGTCTGGGCCTGGCGCTGTCCGACCGCAAGCGCTCGGTGAAACTCTCTTTAGGTTGGAACGAAGAACTTAAATTCAACCAGCCGCGTCTCTCTATAGAATTATCAGCCGATTTATAATTGTTGACTGTCGTCGCCGGCTCGTCTATCGTCTAAGCATGACAAAACTTCTCGATATATTGAAACTGACCCGTTTTATCAATTGCCTGCTGGCAATGGTCGGGGTGTATATCGGCGCTTTTATGACCTGGACCCATCCGGCCTATTACAGTCCGCTGGTAGCGGCTCTGGCGGCTTTTTTTGTCTGTGCCGCCGGTAACGTTCTCAACGATTTGGCGGATATTGAAATTGACCGCATCAATCGCCCGGACCGGGTACTGGTAAAAGGAACAATCACGATATCACATGCCCGATGGCTGACGGTAATATTCACTTTGCTGGCGGTTATTTTAGCCCTGGCTGTCAATTCAGCTGTTTTGATAGTTGTGCTGGTGGCTCTGGGACTTCTGGCGTTGTATAATTTTCGTCTTAAAAAAGTGCCTCTTTTGGGGAATATCATTATCGCCATGCTTTCCGCCCTTACTTTTTTAACCGGCGGCTGGGCTATAAATCACAAGTGGGTCTTACAATTGCCGGGTCCCTTGATACCGGCTGTCTTCGCTTTTTTCTTTCACCTGGTAAGGGAGATTGTGAAAGATGTCGAGGATATCGAAGGCGATGCACACGCCGGAGTGGAAACTCTGCCCCAGGTGATTGGTATTTCCAGGGCGTTAATGACCGCCCTTGGCTTGTTTTTCATACTGGTTATTCTAACCTATATACCGATTCTTACGGGGTGGTTCGGCCGAACTTATGAAATAATCACGGTATATATGGTCGATTTACCGCTTCTTTTAATATTAATCCTGATCTGGGGCTATCCGTCGCCAAAGATGCTCCGCCTTGGGTCTTATGCCTTAAAAGTAGGGATGGCTCTTGGCCTGGTGGCTTTGCTGACAGCCTGATTTTGTCACTTATAGTCATACTCTCAAGGATTTTTTAATTAAAAAAATGTTTGTTCGTCATTAAGATGGGAAAGAAGGTGTTTATGCCGGATGCGAATTGTACTCAATATATTGTAAATCAACCGGATGAAAGAAGTATCCGATGTGAAGGTGATAGTGTACCGGCTGGAACATTATCCGGCGTGGGATTGTTATAATAGTAGATGAAATAGGATAACGAATTATCTTATAAACGCCGGTGCCGGCAGGAAGCCGGCCAAACCCGATAGGCGGTGATAACTATGAAGTACAACATTGATGAAAAACTTAACTCTTACTACAACATCCGGGTGATGTTGAAGGGCATTCCCCGCTCGTTGTGGAAATTACTGCTGCCGGTAGAGCCCGAAGGCCTGGATCAGATGGAGATGAATATCCTCGCTTTTAAAGTCCGGGAGGTGGAAAGAAACAGGGTGATGGCGTTACAGAAAATTTGTGATTTTTCTTTAAGGCCCAATGCGTCTTTGCGTGAAACTCTGATCAGGGCGAGGCTCCAGGGGTGGAAGAAAAAGAAAATGACGGACCGTTTCAACAACAAGGACGACCAGAATTCCTGACACACGCAAAACCATTATGCCTGCTTATAATGGTTGGTTAACCGGGCAGGGCTTTAAAGAAGCCCTGCTTTTTTTATTGCAGAAATATTAAAAAAGTTTTATTTTTCCGATAATCAATCAGATAGCATTTCGGTTTCTGTCAGTTTTCGATTAACGACTCCTTATCCAGTGATAACGGGCTGTTGAAAAAAAATCCTGATTAACAAGGAGAAACATAGCCATGAAAGACATTATTGCCCGGTGCGGCTACCGCTGTAATCTCTGCCTGGCTTATCGTGAGAATAACAGGGGCAGCGAGGACCAGGTGCGTTTCAGCGACGGCCTGATGAAATATTATGGATATTACCTGCCGATTGAAAAATGTTTCTGTGACGGTTGCCTGGCAAAAGATGGTGATGCAATTCAGCTTGTTGACCCCGGCTGTAAGGTACGGGCTTGTGTAATTGAAAAGGATTTGGAAAACTGTGCCTGTTGCGACGATTATCCCTGCGATATGCTGAAAGCCAAATTTATTCATGGCGATATTGTGATGAAAAAACTCGAGTTTCCGATGCCACCGGAAGATTATGATATCTTTGTCAAACCTTACGAAAGTCAGGCTGTTCTTGACGCCATCCATGCCAGGGTAAAAAAACGCAAGCCCGGCAGACCACGCGGCAGAAAAAATAAGTAGCTACCTAATAAATCAATAGTGACTCGGTAAGTATTAAAAAAGTGTCAGGTCGTACTCGCCTTCGGTCTGTAAGACCTGACGGAACGTGAAACAGGTTTTTATCTTGTGTCGTAAAGCCGTCAAACTCTTTTTTTTGCCACAATCATATTTCGCGGGTCGAGTAGTTTATCCAGTTCGTCTTTTGACAGCAGTTTCTTTTCCAGCACCAGCTCATACACGCCACGGTTGTTATCCAGCGCTTCTTTGGCAAGTTGAGTGCAGGTATCGTAACCGAGAGCCGGAACCAGCGCCGTCACCAGGCCGATACTGTTTTCCACCATACGGCGGCAGATATCTTCATTAGCCGTAATGCCCTCGATACATCGCAGCTGCAGCGTCATCATACCGTTTTTGAGCATTTCGGTCGATTCGAAAATACTCTGGGTGATGACGGGTTCCATGACATTCAACTCCAGCTGACCGGCCTCGGCGGCCATTGTTACCGTTAAATCGTTACCGATAACCTTGAAAGCGATCTGATTGACCACCTCGGGGATGACCGGGTTCACTTTGCCGGGCATTATGGACGAACCGGGCTGCATTTTGGGGAGGTTTATTTCGTTCAGGCCGGCACGCGGTCCCGACGACAGCAGTCTCAAATCGTTCGATATTTTGGACAGCTTCACGGCCAGGCGTTTAAGGGCGGAAGAATACATGATATGCGGACCGGTGTCGGAAGTAGCTTCAACCAGGTTGGGCGCCAGGGTAATATCCAGTCCCGTAATACGCCGCAGTTGCCTGATGACTTTATCGCTGTACTCCGGGTCGGCGGTGATACCGGTGCCGATGGCCGTTCCCCCCATGTTAACTTCGAGAAACAGCCGGGCATTCTGCTCCAGGCGGTCGATTTCCTCCCGGAGGGTGTCGGCGAAAGCCTCGAAAGTTTGTCCCAGCGTCATCGGTACGGCGTCCTGAAGCTGGGTCCGTCCCATTTTAAGTATGTGAGCGAATTCCCGCCCTTTCTTGCACATTGATTCAATCAGCCGGCTTAAAACCTCGGTCAGTTTTTTATTACTGTTATAGATGGCGACCGATATGGCAGTCGGATATACATCGTTGGTCGACTGCGACAGGTTGACGTGGTTATTGGGATGGCAGTATTCATACTGACCTTTTTCATAGCCGAGAATTTCCAGAGCCCGGTTGGCGATAACCTCATTGGCGTTCATATTGGTCGAGGTTCCGGCACCGCCCTGGATCATATCCACCACGAAATGGGTATGGAACTTGCCGGCTATTATTTCACCGCAGGCCTGGACAAGCGCTTTGTGGATATTCCCGGGCAGTAAACCCAGCTCAAAATTGGCTTCGGCGGCAGCCATTTTAACCATCGCCATAGCCTCGATAAGAACCGGGTACATGGCCAGCGTTACGCCGCTGATATTGAAATTCTCGAGTGCCCGCAGGGTCTGGATGCCGTAGTAATATTCGAAAGGAACATCGCGTTCCCCCAGCATATCGTGTTCGCGGCGGGTGCGGCCGGAAATGTACTGCGCCCCGGCATTGATGACCCTGGTGCTGGTCAGGCGCATCCGACGGGAAATAACACGCGAGACCCGGGAAAGGACCTTGAAAGCTATCGAGGGCTGTTTTCGAGACAGGGCGGTGAATTTTTCACGGCTGATGGCAAATACGGTCGTGATTAGAATCGAGCGGGCGGATGTGGAATGGGGGTAGTCGTCCATCAGCGAACCCTCGCCTAAAAAATCGTATTTTTTAAAGAAGGTAAGCCGTTTTTCCTCGCCGAAGGTGGTGGTTTTATAGAGTTCAATTTCACCGTCGAAAATTATATAAAGGTACTTGCGCGGGCTGTTTTCCGAAAATAGTAAGCTGTTGGGCTGAAGTTTTATTTCTTCGAGGTTGTCAGCAAGAAGCTTGAGCTCCTCATCATTCAAATCTTTAAACAATTCGATATCTTTTAAAAATTCGTTCATTCGGGCAGTGTCCATTTTTTCTCCACTTTAATAGATATTTCGTTTAGTTTAAGGCAAAATGGTCTTACTGGCAAGAAGCATTTAAATGTTCATTAAACAATGACTTGACCCTTAATAATGAACTTGTTGTATAATAGATTTAATTTTTTTTAAAATCGTTCTTTCTTTCCCGGTCAGGTGGAAAAATTTTCACTTTCACCAATTATATAAAGCCTCAAAGGCTGTTGCTTTCGAGCGGCAACATATTGTGTGACATGCGGATAGGCTCGCCTGGTAAGGATTGGCATACCCCTTGCTTATTTGATTGTTGAGATCATAGCATTTGTTAGGATTAAAAAATGGCTGATGAAATTAAACAAAATCCTGAGGGTGGTAGAAAAGCTGAACCTGAGACCACCCAAAAACCAAAGTCTAAAAGCGGTTTGGTCAGATATATCATTTTCGGGTTGGCCGGAATTGTTGTTATGACGTTAATAGTTATCGGAACAGTGTTTCTGATGGGTGGGGATAAGGGAGAAATCGCCGTACCAACCGAAAATAAGACCGAACCTCAAGAACCTGCTAAGGTTGAACAAGCAACCGTTAAAGAGGAAATAGCAAATACGGAGGCGTTAAATAATGATTCTCTCCTGGCCATACTGGAAAATAGTGACTCCGATGCTTTAAGCAAGATAATGGACAATCTGTCCTTTCTGGATTTCGCTCCCGGGAAGGACGATTTGGGAGAAAGTGAATCAACTCTGTCAGTCGAGGATTCTCTGGCCGCGGTAAACTGGCTGGAAAAAGAAAACAAACGTCTGGCGGAAAAAGAAAAAGAACTGGCGGCTCGGGAAAAAGAGTTGAATATCCTCGACAAAAAGGTGACCCAGAAAATCCTTAAAATTGAACAGGCGGAATCAGCCCGTATCACCAGTCTGGCAAAGCTTTATGACGGGATGGATGCCCGGGCGGTCAGCAATTTGATGGCTAATCTCGACGACGCTACGGTGGTATCGATTTTGCCGCGGATGAAACAGAAAAACGCCTCTGCGGTGCTTCAATTAATGCCGGCGCAAAGGGCTGCCCGGCTATCCAAACAGATGATTACGATTGCGGATAATTAACTATGACCAGTTCCGGCAACAACATTCTGGCTCTTTTACCGGGAAATTTCAGCTCCGGGACCAATAATTCAACGTCCGGGTTTACCGGTTTACAGGGTATTTCGCCGGCTTTCTTTGATATTATGAATCAACTGGGTATCGGCCCGAAGGTTGCCCGGCAGACACTATTGAATGTCCCCGAAAATTATACGGCGGAGCCGTTTGACCTGTTATTCGATAAAAGTGTCGAAGCCCTTTTTGCGAATGAAAAACTTACAAATCAGAGTCTGAAAAACCTGTTTTACCCTGATTATTGTATCAATGATAATAATAGTGAGGTTACAGCTTTAAAAGATGGTAGTTTATTAACTGAAGGCAATCTCGAACCGTCCATTAATAATGCCAGGTCTGATAATGTCATTGTTGAATCACCTTTACGAGCGGTACAAACCAATAAGAACCTTGATGACATTATTAATAAAATGCCCCTCGAAATCGACACCGGTAAATACAGGGTGTTGTCTTCGGACATAACTGATGGTCAGTTGCATTTAGCCGTGCAGCCGATAGACGAACCGGGCCAGGACATAAAAATATCCGTTCCCGTACAGACTTTGGCGGGTGAATTTTATCAACCTGCGACCGGCAGCGATTTTTCAAACTTGCTGACGATGAGACCGTTTAACACGGTAAATGTCAATTCGGGATGGCTAAACGGCACGTCCTCCGAATGGAATAAACTATTCTCCCGGGTGAATTTGAAAGAACTGGAAATAAGCAATGTAAGCGGAGAGAAAGATCTTCAAAACCGGACGGGTGATTCCACAGGTTATAAACTGGTTGCCGAACTGTCGGGGCAGGAGATTATCCTCCGCGGGAAATTAGCCAAAAGCGATATTAAAACCCGCCTTGAAAATAAAAGTGATAATGCCGGAAGCAGGAATATAAACACCGTCATGACAAACAAAAGTCTTTTGCCGCCGGCTGAAACTATTTTGCCGGAGGGTAAATTAAATTCATCTCTTCGCAATATGTTAATTGATAATAATTTTGAAAAATTAAATCGATATAGTGAAACGTTCACGATAGATGATTTTAATACTCCGGACATGGGAAAAGTACCGATAAATCCGGTCAGTAATAAACTTGATATGACCGCATCGGATACACCGCGCCAGACCGACATGCCTTCATCAATACGCTTCACTTTGCCGGACAACCTCAAGCAGATATTAAAACCGAATGGCCGGTCGGTAACGATAAAGATGGAGCCGGAGAACCTGGGACCAGCCCGACTGTTTCTGACTGTACGCGACAATACGCTCAGTGTCCGCTTGATGGTTGAAAATGTTCAAGCCAAGCAGTTGGTTGAAAGTTCGCTGGACCAGTTGACCCAGCAGTTGTCGCGGTACGGTATCAAGGTTGATTACCTTGAGGTCGGTGTGAACGGCGGAGAATTACAGAATAACAATTTCGCCCGGCAAACCGTCTGGGGGAAACCTTCTCGTTATAACCGCTATATTTTCGATGATGATTTATTGACCGGTATTGATGAAAAGCCGGACGTGTTCGTACCGGCGCCGGATACTTATATAAATGTGCATGGGGTCAATCTTTTAGCTTAGGAGTAAAACAATGTCTTTTATTTCACCCGTAGCCACCGACGCCAGCGGCGCCCCGAAACAAACTGGCAGCATGCAGTCTCTGGGCAAGGATGATTTTTTGCAGCTTCTGGTGACCAAATTGCAGTACCAGGATCCTTTGAGTCCGATGGCGGATGAAGATTTTATCGCTCAGCTGGCGCAGTTTTCGAGCCTGGAGCAGATGAACAATATCGCTGAAGGTATCAGTACCTCAAACCAGTGGGATTTCCTGCAGATGCAGTCAATCAACAACACCATGGCTTCAGGGTTGATTGGCAAGGATGTCAAAGCCAGTTACAAAGGCATATATCTCGATACCGATAATAAACCCGAAATTGCCTTCACCATCGGTCAGGATGCCGCCAGTGTGCAGCTGATTGTAAGAGACAGCACCGGTGTTACAATTGCGACCATAACAAAGGATAATGTCAAAGCCGGCGTCAACACCGTTAAATGGGACGGCAAAGATAGTCTGGGCAACCGCGCTCCGGAAGGTTATTACACGGTCGAAGCGGTGGCAACCAACAGCGAGGGAGAAAGTTTTACTCCCAGCCTGTCGCTGGTCGGCACGGTAACCTCGATTGTTTACCGCGAAGGTGTAGCCTATTTGAAAGTTAACGGGATGGAAATTCCCATGGGCGATATCCTGGCTATAGGTGAGCCGGGCGCTTTTGACAAAGATGAAGGTTGAAAAGGAAAGACGGGAAATAACCATGATGACGGGCAGTGCCATGAAAATCAGTAACTATCAGCGGCCGGTGAATCTGCTGGAAATAGTACAACGGGATAAAATAGATAACTCCTCGCCGAAAGCAGGCAGTGAGGATTTCAAGGAAATGTTTTGCCAGGAGATGGCCGGAGACCGGGAGATAAAGTTTTCCAGGCATGCTTCCGAACGGTTGTTTTCACGGGGTATTAAGTTGAATAACGAGCAGTTGGCTAAGGTTGCCGACGCTCTCGACAAAGCCGAAGTAAAGGGCTCCAGAGAGACTCTTATTTTAACCGACGAAGCCGCCCTGGTTGTGTCGGTTAAGAATCGCACGGTCATCACGGCTTTTGACCGCGAGAACCTGCGGGAAGGCGTCATCACCTCCATCGATTCGGCGGTCATAATTTGAGAAGATAAAATGATAAAAATACAAAATAAACAATTTACAGGACTGGACCCCATTTTAGATGGGGAGGTCTTGCTGACAAGCAAGGAGGACATTGAATCATGATGGGTTCTTTGTATGCCGGTGTTTCTGGACTTAAGAATCACCAGACAAAAATGAATGTCATTGGCAACAATATCGCCAATGTGAACACGATCGGTTTTAAATGCGGACGTGTCAATTTCCAGGAAGCCCTGGTTCAGACTTATAAAGGAGCCGGACGGCCCTCGGCCATCTCCGGCGGTACCAACCCGGTCCAGCTGGGTCTGGGTATGCAGGTCAGTGCGATTGATAACATGTTCCTTCAGGGTGGTCTGGAAACTACCGGCCAGATTACCGATCTGGCTATTCAGGGTTCAGGCTTTTTTATCCTGGGTGATAATTACGGCAACAAATTTTATACCCGGGCCGGGGCGTTCGGTTTTGACGCCGATTCGACGCTGGTTGACCCGGCTAACGGGCTTTTTGTCCTGGGTAAAATGGCTGATTCCAGTGGAGTAATACCTTCCCTGGCGACAATCGGTCAGATAACACTGCCGTTTGGCCAGCAGGATCCTGCCCGGGGAACGACCGAAATCACGCTGGCTAACAATATCGATGCCTCGGCCACCGACTCGCGGGCCAGCCTGGTCAACAGTGGTAATTCCAATATCGTTTCCGTCAATGGAACGGCGGCTAACGGAGTCGGGGGAACCCACGTCATCTCTATTGTCGGGGCACAGCCGACTAATTCCGAAGCTACCGGCGCCAATGTCGGCAATGACGGCACCGGCGCGCTGGTGGGCAGCCTGGGTGGAACCATGACGCTGGGAACCCTGGGTATCGACGATTTTACCAATTTCGGTTTTTCTGTCGATGGCGGGCCAATTGAATATATAACGGGTATGAATGTCAATTCCACCGTTAACGATGTCGTCAGCTCTATCAACCAGATTGAAGGGATAACGGCCGTACTCGAGGGCGGGGAAATAAGAATTACCCGTACCAAGGCCGGCAGCGGTACTGATTATAATATAACTTCGACTGTCGGTAATTACACCGCGGCGGCCGGGTCAGGCGCCACCGCCGGTAATATTGTCGGGGTTCTATTCGGTGTTAACGGAACCTCGATATCAGCCAACAGCGGTATGGCCACGACTCTTGCCGCAACCGATGTTTTCACTCCCACCCGGGGAACCGGCATAGCCGCCGGTCCGGTGACAACGTCACTGAATCTGGTGTTCGATGAAACCACCGGGCTCGTGACCGGATTAAGCGGTCTCGGCGGCGGCGGGGTAGAGTTAAAAGCCGGTGCCGGCGGCCTGGCGGCGACAGCCGGCAGTGACCTTATCGTCAACACCGACCTGACTGCTCATTCCACCTCCATCAATGTTTATGATTCGCAAGGCGGGCGACATACGCTGTCTGTTGAATTTTCCAAGTCTTTGATACCGAATCGCTGGGAATGGCAAGCCTCTACTCTGAGCAGTGAAGAAATTACCGTCGGGCGGTCCGGATATGTATCTTTTAATTCTGACGGTTCTTTGAATACTTTTGAATACAACGGCGGGGCTTCGGCTATTGTCATCAATCCCAATAACGGGGCGAATGTAATGGAAGTAGCCGTGGACGCCGGAACGAACAGTAACTTCGACGGACTGACCAGCTTTGCATCGGGTACCCATACCGCCACGATTATCGCTCAGGACGGTTACGGGATGGGTATTCTGGAAAAAATAGCCATCGATAAAAGCGGTAATATCTCGGGTATCTTTTCCAACGGGGTGACCCGTATTCTGGCGCAGGTTCTTCTGGCTGATTTCAACAACCAGGCTGGTCTGCTCAAAGCCGGGCGGTCGTTGTACCAGACTTCGGCCAACTCCGGTGAAGCGGTCGAAGGCGTAGCCGGTTCGACCATCTCCGGTGAAATTACCTCGGGTGCCCTGGAATCATCGTCGGTGGATATCGCTCAGGAATTCACCAGCATGATTACCACCCAGCGCGGTTTCCAGGCTAACGCCCGGATTATTACCACCTCGGATGAAATGCTCGACCAGCTGGTAAACTTAAAGAGATAGTAAATGATTAAAGTTACGAGGATAAATAATACTGAACTGGTCATCAATGCCGACCTGATCGAATTTGTCGAGTCGATTCCCGACACGATTATTTCCCTGACCACCGGCAAAAAAATTATGGTTCGGGAAACAATCGATGACATCATCGAACGGGTGGCGAAATTTAAAAGACTGTCGGACGCCCGGGTCAGGACCCCGGGCTCCGGCACGGAACAGGACAGGAGTTGAATATGCCGGGTGATGATGAAAAAACTACGGTTGAAGTGAAGGAAGGTACGCCTGCCGAGCCCAGGAAAGGCGGCAATAAGCTGCTTCTTATGGGCGGTATCGGCCTGGGGGTAGTGGTACTGGGTGTCGTTGTGGCTTTATTAGTGGTCAAGCCTATGATGTCTTCTTCGGAAGAAGCTGGGTCTTCCGGTGAAACGACAGTGACAACTGCGCCGGAAAAAAGCAAGGAAGCGGAAAAACCGAAAGTCAAAAAGGCTAAAAGTACGGGCAAATCCGAGTCTTTCGTGTATGCCATAAAGGATATTGTTATCAACCCGGCCGGTACCGGCGGCTCGCGCTTTTTATCGGTCTCGTTTGGTTTTGAGCTGGCTTCGAGTCAGCTGGCGGCTGAATTTGAAAGACGGGAACTGCTGGTGCGTGATGCCCTTATTACCATCATGTCGTCCAAAACCATAGCGCAATTGACCGATGCCAAACAGAAAGAGATTACCCGCTATCAGATTAAAAAGAGGCTGTCCCAGATTTTAAATACTGAGGAACTGACAGCGGTCTATTATACCGATTTTGTGTTGCAGTAAAGGATTTACAGCGTGGCGAAAATTCTCTCGCAGGATGAAATTGATGCCCTGTTGACGACGGTATCGTCGGGGGAACTGGAAGGGGATTCGGAAAGTTACGATGATGCCAAATTACGTTCGGTGGTGGCTTACGACTTCAAACACCCCAACCGGGTTTCCAAGGACCAGGTCCGGACACTGGAAAACATGCATGATAACTTTGCCGGGCATTTCGGTTCAGCCCTGTCGGCTCTCTTAAGAACGATTGTCGATGTCGATCTCGTATCGGTGGACCAGATTACTTATTCCGAGTTCATTATGTCGCTGGTCACTCCGTCATGTACCTATACGTTTTCCGCGGAACCGCTGGAAGCGGTATGCCTGGTGGATTTCAACCCCACTCTGACGTTTTCGTTCATCGACCGGATGTTTGGCGGGCACGGGAAAATCCTCGAAACCGAAAGAGACCTGACGGGAATCGAGCGGTCGGTGATGACCCGGCTGGTGCAGCGCTTGTACCTGATTCTGGAACGCTCCTGGGAACATCTGGTCAATATCAAAATCGAACAGAAAAGTTTTGAAACCAACCCCCAGTTTATTCAGATTGTCCCGCCCGGTGAAACGGTGGTGGTCATTTCATTCCAGATAAAATTATTTCAGTCGACCGGGCTTTTGACTATCTGCTATCCCTATGTTTCCCTGGAGCCGATTGTTTCGAAGCTTTCGGCTCAAAACTGGATCGACGCTACGAAGAAGAAGAACCTTGAAACCGACCGAAGCATCAATGGTCAGAATCTCAAAAAAGTAGATGCGGAAATTTCCACCGTTCTGCTGGAGACTTCTTTGAAAATGCGGGATTTTTTGCAGTTGAAAGTCGGTAACATTATTCCATCCGAGAAAAAAATAAATATGCCCATAGATATAAGAGTTAACGGAAGAAAAAAATTTATTGGTAAGCCGGGTTTGTCAGGGAAAAAACGAGCTTTCCAAATGATTGATATCCATGACGAATTCGAAAAGGAGAAAGAAAATGACGGAAGAACAGAATCTTGACCCGTCTGAAGCGGATGTGAAAGCCGATGAGGCTGTCGGTTCGTCCGGGGATGCCGTTGGCGCCGAAGAGGGACAGGTGGCAGGTGGAGCGGTCGAAGGCGACCAGGCGGCGCAGAATATGGACGCTTTTCCTCAGGATGACGCCGCCGGCAATTTTGAAAAAGTGGTCAATGAGAACGATGTCCCGGAGGATGAAGCGGAAGCCGCCATGCTGTCCATGCTGGAAGAGCTCCCCGCCGAGGAACAAAATGTTTCTCCGGATGATATAAATTTCGGCTCGGCTTCGGTGTCCAAAGCCGAATTCCAGCAGCTTTCTGAACCGGCGGGAAACAGCGAACCGCGGAATATCGAGCTTCTCATGGATGTCGATTTGCCCGTCTCCATCGAGCTGGGACGGACAAAAATGTCCATTTCCGATATCCTATCGCTGGGACCGGGTTCGGTGGTGGAATTGAACAAACTGGCCGGTGAACCGGTGGACCTGCTGGTTAACCAGAAGGTGGTGGCCAAGGGAGAGGTCGTGGTGGTCGATGAAAACTTCGGCCTGCGTATCACGCAACTGATTACCCAGGAAGAAAGGCTGAAATCACTTGGAAAAGACTAAAAAACTGAACCATTGGAGGCTTCTGACCGTGGGTGTGGTTCTCGCCGCCGCCCTGACCGGTTTGTTGGTCATCAATATCGACCGGGTGGCTGCGGATAAAGCTGCCGCGCCGGCAGGTCTATATCGCGTGGCAGATGAAAGTCAGGAAACTGCGATGTCCGGGGATAACGCCTATCATGGCGGGTCGGTGGCCTTATCGACCGTTAAAATGGTCAGCGCCCTGGCGGTGGTACTGGTATGTATTTATCTGGGTATCTATCTTTTGAAAAGGATGATGGGTCGGCGTTACGCCGCCGGCGGCGGGAACGGTATTTTACAGGTGCTGGAAACGGCTTATGTGGGACCGAAAAAAACCGTCTCTTTGATTCGTGTCGCGGAGCGCTCGGTGTTAATCGGCGTAACCGACAACCAGATTTCCATGCTGACCGAGTTGGGAGCGGAGGAAACAGCGGCTCTTTCAGCCGGCAATATCGATACGACCGGAGAAGGATTCAACCAGCTTTTTAAATCGGCTATTGAACGTTTTAAAAAAATAAGCCCGAAAAAAAATCGGGCGGTTCTGGAAAATTAAACCGGTTCCGAAAACGGAACGCATGATTCGTAACAGGGAAGTTGCGGATGCGGTTTAAGAAAGATATAGGATATGAAATCGTTGTATAAACTTGTAGTCGCCGGTCTGGCAGCCGTTTTGCTGACCACCGGTAATATCGCAGCGCAAACTCTCCCGAAAATCTCTGTCGAGGTGGGGGAAAGTTCCGAACCCGGTGATTTATCCACCACCATGCAGATTGTCCTGCTTCTGACAGTGCTGGCTCTGGCACCCTCCATCCTGATAATGGTGACCTCGTTCATCCGCATCTCGGTGGTGCTTTCGTTTTTAAAACAGGCGATGGGTTCGAACCAGATGCCCCCCGGTCAGCTGATGGCCGGGCTGGCTTTGATTTTAACTTTTTTCATAATGTCGCCGGTCATCAATAAAGCCTACCAGGAAGGCATCAAACCTTATCTGGATAAAACTCTCAGCAAGGAAGAAGCTTTCGAAAAAAGCGTGGCGCCGTTCCGAACGTTTATGCTGGCGCAGACCAGGGAACAGGACCTGGCCTTGTTCGTCAATATCGCGAAACTCGAAAAACCCGAAAAACCTGAAGATATCCCCCTGCACGTGCTCATCCCGGGATTTGTCATCTCCGAGTTGCGAACTTCCTTTCAGATTGCTTTTGTCATATTCATTCCTTTCCTGGTAATTGATATGGTGGTGGCGTCGGTACTTTTATCGATGGGGATGATGATGTTACCGCCGATTATCGTCTCTTTGCCTTTTAAAATACTGTTATTCGTCCTGGTGGACGGCTGGTACCTGTTGGTTAAATCCCTGGTTGAATCGTTTCATATGTAGAAAGGAGAAAATTAATGACACCGCAAATGGTAGTGGGTATAGGCCGGGAAGCCCTGACGGTGATTCTGATGGTTTCCGGGCCGATGTTGATGTTCGGTCTGATTATCGGCCTGGTTATATCCATTTTTCAGGCTATCACCCAGATCAATGAAATGACCCTTACGTTCGTGCCGAAAATTCTGGCGGTGGCCGTGGCTTTGTTAATCTTTCTGCCCTGGATGATAAATATGCTACTTGATTTTACCCGCCATATGTACGATTTGATACCGGGACTGGCAGGTTGAAGATGTTTTTACCCGGAAAAGCCTTTTTTGAACAATTTTCCCGCCCTGATGGTAATTTTTTCCACAACTTTCTTTGCCTGTTTAGAACCCTCCTTATAATTAAATTATAATCCCCTATCAAGCAACGAGTTATAGAAGCCAAATAAGCTGTTTCGATTTGGCACACGGTTTGAAATAGCTCTTGACGATTAAGGTGAACTATGAGGTTTTAGACGTTGTTTGATTTACTGACATACAGTCTCGATAAAATTCAACTCTTCTTTTTGATCCTGATACGGGTGTCCGGCCTGTTTATCGCGGCGCCGGTTTTCAACAATCATGCGGTGACGACTCCGGTTAAGATAAGCCTTGTCCTGTTGTTTTCCATAGTTCTGATGTCTGCCCTGAGCCCTTTCCATCCGGTCACGGCGAATTCTATTCCCGAACTGGCGGGTATGGCGGCCAGGGAAATGCTTGTCGGCGTCATTATCGGCCTGGTGTTTTTGCTGATTTTTATGGGTGTCCAGGGAGCCGGTTCAATTGTCGGCTACCAGATGGGGATGTATATCGCCAGTGCGCTGGACCCGGTCACGCAGGGCGATACGTCGCTGATCGGGACCTTCTGGTCGCTTCTGGCCACTCTGGTCTTTTTGGCCATCAATGGTCATCACCTCATTATTGCCGCTCTGGCCGACAGTTACCAGTCCATGCCTCCGGGTCATGTGGTCATGAACGGTTCGGTGGGCGAACTGATGATAAAATACACGGCTTATGTTTTCGTGATTGCCCTGAAAATTGCCTCGCCGGTTATCGTAACCCTTTTCCTGGTCGATGTGGCTATGGGTACGGTGGCGAAGATGATGCCCACCATGAATGTTTTCTTTGTCGGTTTCCCGGTCAAGATTGGCGTTGGTCTGATGGTTATGGCGCTGTCGTTGCCTCTTTTTAAATATGCGCTCGAAAAAATCACCTTCTATCTCAATGACGAGCTGGGAGTGCTGCTCCTGGCGATGGGGAAAGTGTAAGAACGTATGGCGGAAGAAAATTTCCAGGAAAGAACCGAGAAGGCGACGCCAAGGCGACGGCGTAAAGCCCGCGAGGAAGGAAAAGTTGCCCGCTCGGTGGAATTGAACTCGGCGATTATTATCTGTCTGGGTTTCCTGACGCTGTATCTGGCCGGTCCCATGATGGCGACGCAGATTCAGAATATTATGCGTCATACCATGTCCAACGCCCCGCTCATCGCGGCTTCTGACCCGACTTTCGTAAAAGTTTTCGGCGATAATATGCTGCACTTTTTCTCCATTCTCCTGCCGGTGTTTGCGGTGATGGTCGTTATTGGTTTCGGCAGTAATGTCGCCCAGGTGGGTTTTCAAATTACTCCCAAAGCCCTGGAACCCAAGCTCGAGAAACTGGACCTGGTCAAAGGTTTGAAAAGGCTTTTCTCGTCCCGCAAGCTGGTGGAACTGGTACGCGATACTGTCAAGTTGCTGATTGTTTTCTATGTGGCTTATCTGGCTATCCGCAACGAGTTCGATAATTTTTTCCTCCTGCCGGATATGAGCACGGTGCAGTTCGGCATCACCATGGGCCGGCTGGCTCTGGTAATAGCGCTGAAAATCGGAGCGGCTATCCTGGTTATCGCGGCATTGGATTATATGTATCAGCGCTATGATTTTGAAAAATCATTGAAGATGTCCAAGCAGGATATCAAGGACGAAAATAAGGATACCGAGGGTTCGCCGCAGATAAAAGCCCGCATCAGGCAGATGCAGCGTGAGATGGCCCGGCGCCGGATGATGCAGGAAATTCCCAAAGCCGATGTGGTCATCACCAACCCAACCCACCTGGCGGTGGCGTTGAAATACGACCCGGCGGAAATGCAGGCGCCCATGGTGGTAGCCAAGGGTGAACGGCTTATCGCTGAAAAAATCAAGGAAATAGCTTACGAACATGATATCCCGGTAATCGAGGATAAACCTCTTGCCCGGGCGCTTTTCAAAATGTGTGATATCGGGCAGCTTGTCCCGGCCAACCTGTACCGGGCTGTGGCGGAAGTGCTCGCTTATGTTTATCGCCTTAAAAACAAAACTTTAGGATAAACCATGGATGATTTGAACGGAAAACCGAATCTGTTGAGTCAACTGACGCGTCGTTCCGATATCGTGCTGGCTTTTGCCGTGATTGGTATTATCGGCGTTCTGATTATTCCCATTCCGCCGGCTCTGCTTGATTTCGCCCTGGCTTTCAATATCACCTTCTCGCTGGTGGTGCTGTTGAGCACCCTTTATATCACGCACCCGCTCGACCTGTCGGTATTCCCCGGCATGCTGCTGATTGTGACCTTGTTGCGCCTGTCGCTGAATGTCGCTTCGACCCGCATGATTCTGGGCAACGCTTATGCCGGCGAAGTCATTCAATCCTTCGGTAATTTCGTGGTCCAGGGCAACTACGTGGTTGGTTTCATAGTATTCGTGATCCTGGTCATCATTCAATTCGTGGTCATTACCAAGGGCGCCGGGCGAATATCCGAAGTGGCGGCCCGGTTTACGCTCGATGCCATGCCCGGCAAACAAATGGCTATCGACGCCGACCTCAATGCCGGTATTATCACCGAAGCCCAGGCCCGTGAGCGCCGCGATAACATTGCCCGGGAAGCCGATTTTTACGGAGCCATGGACGGCGCCTCGAAATTTGTTCGGGGGGACGCCATTGCCGGAATTCTAATTACCCTGATTAATATTATCGGTGGTTTCATTATCGGAGCCGCCCTGAAGGGTATGTCCCTGTCCGATGCCATGCGGACCTACTCGCTGCTTTCGATTGGTGACGGTCTGGTCACCCAGATTCCCGCTCTCCTGGTCAGCACTGCTTCGGGTATCATCGTCACCCGCTCCGCCGCAAAGTCCAATATGGGTTACGACCTTTCCACTCAATTGACCAGGCATCCCCGCGCTATTCTGGTAACGGCCACCATGCTCTTTCTGTTCGGTTTACTGCCCGGTATGCCCACCCTGACGTTTATGGTCCTTGGTCTGGTAGTCGGCGGTGTTGGTTATATGACGAAGGAGGTTCAGAGGAAAAATACCCTGGCAGCAGCTGATGCCGAGCGTAAGAAACTGGAAGAAAAGAAAGAAGTTGTCAAGGAACGAACCGAAGACCTGTTGAAAGTCGATACTATCGGCCTGGAAATCGGTTATGGTTTGATTCCCCTGGTCGATGCCAATCAGGGAGGCGACCTTTTAAATAGAATTTCGCTCATTCGTAAACAACTGGCCGGCGAACTGGGAATTATCGTTCCGCCGATAAGAATCCGCGACAATGTCCAGCTCCGTCCCAGTGAATACCAGATTAAGATCAAGGGTATCCGGGTAGCGGGCTGGGAAGTGATGACTGACCATCTGCTGGCCATCAATCCCGGTTTTGTAGAAGAAAAACTGGAAGGTTTTGAAACCCGTGACCCCGCTTATAACCTGTCCGCTACCTGGATTATTCCCAATCTCAAGGAAGTTGCCGAAGCCAGGAATTTCACCGTGGTGGAACCGGCGGCGGTGCTGGCGACGCATATAACCGAACTTATTCGGGCCTCCGCCGCGGAAATACTTTCCCGGCAGGATGTCCAGCACCTGGTGGAAACTCTCAAGGAAGATTATCCGGCGCTGGTCGATTCCGTCATTCCCGAAATTGTTCCGCTCGGCACACTGCACAAGGTTCTGCAGTCATTGCTGGCCGAGAGAGTGCCGATTCGCAATATGGCCACCATTGTCGAAACCGTTTCCGATTATATCGGGTCCACCAAGGATGCCGACGTCCTGGCGGAATATGTCCGGATGTCGCTCAAGCGGCAGATAACGGAAATGTACAAAGACAATCGCGGCCGGCTGAATGTTTTTACCATCGACCCGGCTATCGAACAACAACTGGCGGAATCAGTGCAGAATACCAAACAGGGGCTGATGCTGGTTCTCGAACCGGCTCTTACCGAAAAGATAATTCAAAAGATCGGCGAAAACGTCGCCCGGATGGAAGAAACCGGCCTGACGGCGCTGTGCATCTGTTCTCCCAATATCAGACTGGCCTTGCGTCGCCTGGTCGAAGCCAGCTACCCGTCGCTGGTAGTCATATCATATAACGAAGTGTTACCCAATGTTGAAATAATATCCACCGGAATGGTGAGGTTGCAAGATGATAATTAAATCCTTTACAGCAGAATCAGCCGCCGCCGCTTTGAAAAAAGTGCGTTCGGAAATGGGTGGTGAGGCGGTGGTTCTCAAAACCCGTAAAATCGATGGTCCCGGCGACAACCGGGTGGAAATCACGGCTTGTATCGATAAAGTATCGGTTGCCCGGGCTTCGGTTATTTTGCCTGAACAGAAGAACCATCTGAAAAGTGACCCTCGAAAGCCACATACGGTTCCGACACGGTTTGAGGCAACGGACAGCGCTTCGAACGCTCTTGACCGGGACGTCTCGTACCGCCTGACAATGATTGAAAATACTCTGGAAAAATTGACCGGGGCAATTGTCGACGGCAAAGAGAACGATTCTGAAGATGGAGATATTGGCGAAATCGAAGCAAAATTACGCCATGCCGACATTTCGGAAAGTTATCTCGTTTCCCTTCGGGGTAAGTTTAATGAGGAGAAACAGGCATCAGACGGAAAAGAAACGAAAGCCCGGGAGATTCTGAAAACTGATTTAGTGCGGCTACTGACTTCGGGTATAAACCTGAAAAATGGTAACCGGGTAGTCTTCCTGGGCTGGCCTGCCTGTGGAAAAACATCGGTCATGGGTAAAATGGCCGCCCACCTGGTCATGCAGAAGAAAAAAGTAAAGCTTCTCTCGCTTGACAACCTCAAGGTGGGGGCGTATGAAGAAATTTCAAGTTACGCCGACCTGCTTGGTCTGGAGCATGACAACCCCTTTGATACCGAGATTAAGAAAAATCAGGCTGATGAAATACTTCTGATAGATACTCCGTCCATTTCATGCCGGGAAGGAAAATTGAAAGAATTACAAGCCGGGGTTGAAGCTTTGAAGCCTGATTATTGCCTCCTGGTAATCAGTGCTCTGACCCGTTCTTCCGATATTACGGAACTTCTTGATACCTTCAAGACTTTCAAACCCTCGTATCTGGTGCTGACCATGACGGACCTGACCAGGCGCCTTGGCGCGGCTGTTTCAGCCTGTTATCAACTCGGCATTAAGCTGGCATATGTCACCGACAGCCCCGGAGGGATTGGCCGGCTGGAGCTGCCTGATGTCGACAGTCTATTGTCATCACTCTTGAATGAGGAGGTGGCAATTGCGTCGGCTTAATTCGGTTATATCCGGCCATGAGAACAAGAACAAGCCTGAAACCCGGTTTATCTCGGTTCTCTCCGGCAAAGGGGGAGTGGGGAAATCACTGCTGGCTTTTAACCTGGCTGAACGGCTGGCCGCTTCAGGATATCGTGTCCTGGTCGTTGACACTGATTACAGCGGTGGGAATATCCATATCCTGGCTAATATCAATTGTGATTTCGGCCTGGGACA
This sequence comes from Candidatus Zixiibacteriota bacterium, assembly GCA_028715215.1. Lineage (GTDB taxonomy): Bacteria > Zixibacteria > MSB-5A5 > GN15 > FEB-12 > JAFGNW01. The sequence goes on along the minus strand of JAQUSF010000009.1, from coordinate 22,295 downwards.
GTATGCCGCTGAAATACTGAGTTTGCCGGAAGCCGTTACGCCGTTGAGCCCGAATCTGGATATACTCCCGGCACCGGATGGCATCGGTGTCCGGTTGCTTCAAAGTATCGCCGAACTTGCCCGCTGGATAAAAAAACTCCGGGCTGACAGCGTTACTTACGATTTTGTCATCATTGACCATCCCTCGGGTATCAGCGACCGGATTACGCTGGTGGCTCATGCCTGCGATTTGAACCTGCTGGTCATGATACCGGAACTTACCTCACTGGCCGACGGCTATGGTCTTTATAAGTACCTTCTACAGGCTCATGATAACGTGGCCTGTCAATTACTTCTCAACCGGGTGGTAAATGAAGATGAGGTTAACTACATTCAGAACAAATTTTATGCCTTAACGGAACGCTTTTTGGACAAAGTTCCGGGCTATCTGGGCTGTCTGCCGGAGAGTGACGTTTTCAGACAGGCGGTAGCCAGGCAATGTCCGGTAGCCCGGGTAGAACCCGACTCCAATGCCCTGCAAGCACTTAATCGTTTAAGTCAGACTCTGGCGGGATATTTTGATGCCGCCCCGATAAACATCACTACCACTTCTATAGCGACAATAAATAAAAGCTTGGTAACAGCCGATATATAAAAGGATAGCATACATATGGTTAAGACATTGAAAGAAGCCCCCCGGAAACGGGGTCGTAAGCCTAAAAATGAGGCTATTGCGCTGGAATCCGTAACGGCTCTGAAAAGAAGAAAAAAGTGGGAAGTAACGCCGCGAGAATGGTCTCATTATAAGAAAAATCAGACGGATGAATTAAGGCAGGCGCTGTTAAACAAGTATTTACCCCTGGTCAGGAATGTTGCGACCCGTATGGCCATGGGTTTTCCGCGCTCGGTGGAGTTATCTGATTTAATCAACACCGGCGTAATCGGTCTTATTGAGGCTTTCGGCAATTTTGATCCCAGCCGGGGAGTTAAGTTCGAAACTTATGCCGTTCCCCGAATTCGGGGAGCCATACTTGACGAACTGCGCGCCCTGGACTGGGTGCCGCGTTCAACCAGAGCAAAATCAAGGGAGATTGACCGCGCTATGGTTAACCTGGAAAACAAACTGGGCCGGCAACCGGAGAAAAAGGAACTGGCCCGCCAGCTTAACATTACCGAGGAAGAACTGTATATCACTCTCGATGATGTTTCCTGTTCCAATATCCTTTCGCTTGATGAAATAATCTACCCGGATGACGATAACCGCCAGTTGCCTCGAATTGAAACCGTCAGTGACGCCACCACGCACAGCATTCTGGGCGAAATCGAAAAGGGCGAGTTACGGTCGTTTTTGGTTGTGGCTATCGACCGTTTAACCGCCCAGGAAAAACTGGTAATCGCTCTGTATTATTTCGAAGAGCTGACTTTGAAGGAAATCGGCGAAGTGATGTCGATATCCGAATCGCGGGTATCGCAAATCCATACCCGGGCGGTCATGAAACTGCGCAACATGGTTAAAGAAAAATTTGCCCTGACGGGATAGTCACGCCGGGCTGTCGGAAAGGAGAGAGAAAAATGGATGAGACTTTAGAATCCCTTGACCGTGTCAGTCAATATTTGAATCCCGATAAAGTCAACCCGGCTCACCATTCCGAACGTGATAAGGAACGGAAATTCGCTCAGACGTTGAAAGACCAGATGGAAGAAGAGTTTGAAAAACGTAAACGCGATAGAAAGAAAGACGCCGTTATCCTGCAGCAGGAAAACATGGAAGAAGGAGCTGTTGACACGGCTCAAAATCAGGCGCCGGAGGATGATCCCCGGAATCTCTCCGATAACAAGGAAGTCGCTGATAACCAGATTCAGGAGCCGGGGTCGGAACACATAGACTTGAAAGCATAGTAACGAGTAACGGAGGTTATAAACATGGAAGTTTCACAGGAACAACTGGTAAGCATCGCCCTGAATGTCCTCGGGTATATTGCCGCCGGGCTTTTCTGGGTGATGCTGTATTCTTTTTTCAAGGACCGAAAAAAACTTGATATGGTCTCGTCTACGACCTGTAAAAACGCCGGTAACGGGGAAGGATTGGCTCCTAAGGCACCGGCTTACCAGGGGAATGCGGCGGTTGAATTTATAAACCTGTCGGCTTCATCGCGGCCGGTCAGGCATAGTTCGTCAGCCGTACTGTCAGACAATGATACGCGGGAGCAGGTGCGGCGCAATCGAGCCGAAGTCATCAGGCTGGCCAGGGAAATGCTGAAAGCCAATCATACCAATGAACATATTAAACATACGTTGCCGATAACCGAAGGTGAATTGGCAATGCTTAAAGATAATTAAGTGGAGTTAATCATGGTTAACGACAGTCCTTTTATCCTGACTAAGATTGAATGTCCAATCTGTAAGACGGTTAACGAATTTGAAGTTCTCAAGGTCGGCAGTTATACGGAGGAAGGTCGGGATTCTGATTTTTGTCCTCAGAGCATCAAATGGCGTTCACCCCGGTACCAGGCTTACAACCCGCTGGTTTTTTTCACGGCGGCGTGCAGTAATTGTTATTATACCAGGGAATTAACCAACCAGTTCAAAGATTGGAAAAATGACAATAATTTCAGAACCTATCGTTTGAAAACCATCAAGCAAAAACACCTGGAACAATTCTCCAATCCGGATTCCATCATAAACCAGATGGGTAAGGCACTCAACCAGAATCGTTATCCCAATGAAACCGCCATTCTCAAACTCCACCTGGCCGTTTTTGACGAACTTCTATCCGATTACCGCAGTGACCTTGATCTGGGTCGATTTTATCTCCGTATCGCCTGGGTTTTCAGGGGGATGGAAAAAGGCGAGGACCCTAACAAATCGCTTTTGAACGGTCTGGTCCTCGAACTGGAGAACCGGTATGGTGCCATTAAAACCGCCGCCGTCAATATCAGTTCCGAAATCGATGCTTTCTCCGGGCAACTGCAGAATCATTTTGATTCCAAGCAGGTCCCGGCCGAGATAAAGTCGGAAATGTACACCTATCACGAACGCTACGACCGGGAAATCACGGCTCTTAAAAACAGCCTGAAAAACGGAGAAGATATTCTCAATAATCTCAGACAGCTTATTGATGAATATAAAAGTACCATTCTGGGTGGTAGCGGTGTCAACGAGGTAAACGGTTTTGGCAATGAGAATTCTTTGACGGATTATCTTCACGCCATGAAACTACGCTGGGACGGTGTCGTCGCCAACGAAAGAGAAGCTCTGGAGAAGGCGGTCTATTATTATAAACAGGCTTTTGCCAACGGCCGGGATATCCTTCCCGGGAACCAGCAGATCCAGGCTTCTTATTTGATTGCCGAACTTTCGCGACGGATCGGTGATTATGATGAAGCCAAGCAGTATTTCACCAGCACCATCAAGACAGGGCAGGAGTTCATTTATCAAAACCGCCATGACCAGTCCCGGACGGTGCTCGCCCGGAAAATACTGGAACTGGCTATTGAACAGGGAAGGGCTAACCTTAAAGCCTCGAAACCGGCTTGATGTCAGGAGTAAAAAAACGTGCTTCAGGTTTTGTTACAACGGTCGCAACCGCTCCGCATCTGGGAGAAAATCGAGATAATCGTCGGTGAGGGTTCAGAAATCGGGAAATATGTTTCCCGTGTCGAAGATTTCATCAATAATGGGATAGTCATCACCCAGCCGGTTTTTGTCGAAGGGCATACCTTACTTCGGGAAGGGACCGAAGTCAATGTGCGGATTACCCGCGATGACGCCACTTACCAGTTTGTTTCGATAATAAAACAGATATCATCCCATAATAAGAGATTTTTAATCCTGACGCCGCCAAAAAACATCCAGCGGGTCCAGCGCCGAATGTTTGTCAGGGTGGACCTTTCGGATAATGTCGCCTATGCCAATCTTGCTCCAGTCAACGCTAATCCCGACCTGGCGGATAAGCTTAACTGGCAGAAATCCAATTCGCTGGATATAAGCGGCGGGGGGATCCTGTTGCATATTAAGGATGACGTGAAAATAAAAGATCTGTTGATGATGGAAATAAATTTTTTCAAAGAATGCGGCCTTCCCAGGATTATTCTCGGTAGCTGTAAAAGAATCTGCAAGAGAAACAATATCAGTTGTGCCGGGCTGGAATTCGTGCGCAGCGACCAGCTTGACCGTTATCTTTCCCGGAATTTGCAGCAAGTACTGCCCTCTTCGATTCGCGATTTCGACTATAAAGCTCAGGACAAACTGGTTAACATGATTTTTCATAAACAGATTGAACTGAGACAAAAAGGCCTTTTATAGGAATGGTTATTGAAAAACAGATGATGGAAAACAAAGACCTTGCTTTCGAATCAATGCGTCTTGACCTGTCCAGCCTGGTCGGGCAGGATGTGAATATCTATTCCGAGCAGATTCCCGGAAAGAAACTGGTTTCCCGGGTCATGGCTGTCAGTAACAACCAGGTTCAAATAAATCAGGCCGGCTCGGCGGGTCTTATCGATAATCTGGTCAATCATCAGAAAATGATAATCCAGTTTGCCTATCGAGGACAGGATATAGCCGTCCGGGCGCTTTTCAAAAAAGGAGCCGGGGGGCGATGTTATCTGCTGCTCGAAGAAAAAGTTATCCCTCTCAAGCAGAGGAAATTTACCCGTGTCGGCCTTGTCCGCACGGTTAAGATGGCCGCCTTTCCACTGGCGACTTTTTCCAACCGCAACCTCGCCCGCCTGCGCTGGCTGGAAACGGATACCATCAATTTCTCCAGCGGCGGGGTGCTTCTAAATATTTCCTCTTTTCTCGAAAAAGGCATTCACCTGCTCTTGAATATCGACCTCAATGAATCCCTCCTGCCGTCATTGGTCCTGGGCCGGGTGTGTCATTGTTTCCAGGGAAGTGAAACCACGTTCAAAGCCGGGGTGGAATTCATGGTCAAGGAGCAAAGCCGGATGCTGGTAACGCCGGAAAAACGCCGTCTTTTGCCGCCGTCAATCTTTGAATATTCCTCTATTAACCGGGAAAAATTAAACAAAGTCGTTAAGGTGTGGAAGTCGTAAGAAAGCTAATTTTTGTCAATGGGAGAATAAAATGAAAACCAAAGAAAAAGTGAAATTTGTAAGGGATGTCGAAACTGTGGATATAGAGATGGCCGTCCGTAAACCATTTCGAATCGACCGGGAAAATAAACGGCGGTTTATCCGGCTCGAAATATCCTCGCCTATGAGCATGAAAAAAATAAAAGATGCCGTTGGTAATTTCTGGCCCGAGGGCGATTGGCACGTCATCAACGGTACCATTCTGAATATTTCCGCCGGCGGCGTTCTGGTTGAAATCGACCAGCCGGTGCTCGAGGGCGATATCGTCTCCATGCATTTCACCCTGCAGGACGTGGAATGTCTTAATAACATCCTCGGCCTTGTAAAACGGGTCGATGGCGAGGCGGGCTTTTTCCTGGCCGGTATTGAATTTATTACCCGTGATTACCTGGCCGACCTTTTCTCCGGAGGTGAACTGGACCTTCTGCCCGGGAATTTATCGAATTTTAACGAGTCGGTAAGAGAAGTTCTGAACAAATACGTCTATACCAGGCGGATATCCGAGCAGGTTGATTGAAATGAAAAACAAACTCTGGTTTAAACTGCTTTTGCTTATTTTCTTCCTGGCCGGGAACCTGACGGCCAATTCTCGGCTGGTTCTGCTTGATATTTCCACCGCACCCCTGCCATGGAATGATTCCCGCCTCTATCAAAAGTTCGAAAAAATGCTGACCCGGGATGAAAATATTCGCGTTCAGCGGACAGACAACCTTCCCCCATCACAACTCCCGTTTCCTCACGACCGGAATAACCTTGACAGCCTTATCAACTGGGGACTGGAAATGGGCGGTCGTTACCTGCTGGTTGTGACAGTTCACAGTGAACGTCTTGAACGGCACAAGTCCTTTAATCTGCCCCTTATTTTCCACAAGTATGAAACCGTCGGGATTATCGAAGGAGACTGGCGGCTTCTGGATTTGCAAAGGCAGAAGACCCTGGTGGCGGAATCCTTTAATGTCAAGTTGAACGGACCCCGGATTTTCCAGGGCTCAATGGACGACAACTGCCATGATGCGGATATTCATCTGACGGCGGTTGAAAAAGTGAATTTCTTTAATCGGCTGGAAGAAAAACTGACGACCGAGCTGGTCGGTCGCGTTCGAAAACATACCGGTGGTAGGTAAATTGAATCGGAAAACATCAAAAAAAACCGGCGAAGACAACAGCCGTTTCTGGCAGAAAATAAGTCTGATGGCTGATATTGCCGGAATCTGCCGGGCTAAACCTCCGGTAGGGGAGACCTTCGAGGAGGTCTTGAAACTTATTGACCAAATTTTGCCTTTTGACGGCGCTACGCTTTTTCTTTTCGACAAGGGCAAAAAGAAACTGGTCGAAAAAGCTACCTGTAAAGATAAAGTCGAACTGCTCAGTTTCCTGACTATTGACCGGGGTGATGGTTTGACCGGCTGGACCGCGCTCCATAAAAAACCGGTCCTTCTGGCGGAACGAACCGCCTCAGCTAATTTCGATCCCTCGGTTGACTTCGCCACGGTAATGTCGGTGCCGATGTTTATCGAGGAAGATATACTCGGCGTTCTTAACCTTGGCAGTTACCGGGAAAGAGCCTTCATTGAAAAAGATGTCCGCCTGATGACGGTTGTTGCCGACCAGTTTGCTATCGCCATCGAACGCCAGTTATACCAGAAAGAGATTGAAACCAAGAATGCCGCCTTGAGAGAGGCTCATAATAACCTGCGGAAAGTTCAGAAAAACATCGTGGCTGAAGAAAAAATGAAAGCCGTAGTCGAACTCGCAGCTTCGGTCAACCATGAAATCAATAATCCCCTGGCGGTAATTGTCGGCAATATCCAGTGTATGTTTATTGAAAAGGAAATACTCAATCAAAAGATGCTGTCGCGTCTTAAAAGAATCGAAAGCGCCGCCATGCAAATCAGCGAGGTTAATAACAAGCTTTTAAAAATAAATACTCTGGTCTCGGAAAACTATCTTGAAAGTGATCACTCCCGGATGTTGAATCTGGATAAATCGTCGGCGGAATGAATCCGCCCGAAGAAAACAAGTATGGATAAAAGGGCGTTGTGATATGGACCGTATAACCCGGAAACGTAAAAAGAACCTGGATATGATAAATGAAGTCGACTCCCTGAATGAGGAAGTCAAGACCCTGGCTTTAAACCTGGCTATTTATCTGGCCAAAGCCAAGGCCAATGCCGGCGCCGATAAGCTTACCAGGTTTGAGCCGGAGTTCATCCGCCTCGTCAATGGTACTGTTAAAGTGGTACAGGAATTGACATATATTTTAAATGCCGCTCGTAATGAAGAAATAATGGTCTATGAACTTCCCTCCGAGGATACTCAGGTCGATAATGTAGAATTCAAGTTACAGAATATTCTGAATCAATGCTCCCGCCTGATGGAAATTCTTTCTCAAAGTAAGGATTAAAGTCACAGGCTATTCTATAAAAGCTGAAATTACGGGTTAAGATTCAAAGTTTTTGCCGTAATCCATTGAATTACATGACGATATAAGCATGAAAAAAAATTAATCGGGACCTGCCGCGATATTATTCAACATATGGTATGAAGAAATGGGTTCTTTATGACGATTAAACAATATAGTTACTGTGGTGCTAATTAAATAGCCGGTTTGAAGTTAACTGAATTGAAAAAGGGACTTATGCCTTTACGGGGTGTTGAAAAATTGCTTGGTAAAATCAAACAGAGGGGTGAACCGTTCCGGATCCTTATTGTTGATGATGAAAAATGGGTAAGGGAAGTTTTTCGTGATTTTTGCGACCTGACCGATGTTTTTAGTGTTGACCTTGCCCAGAGCGGGGAAGAAGCCCTTGCCAAGGTCAGGGAAAATCAATATGACCTGATTACGATGGATTTAATCATGCCCGAAATGTCGGGCCTGGAAGCCTTAAATGCTATCAAGAAAGTTTCCCCCAAAGTGCCTATCATGGTCATAACCGGAAATGCCACCGATAAATTGATCAATGAAGCCGGGCTGCTCGGAGCCTGCCGGGTCATGTATAAGCCGGTTTTGCTTGAAGATTTTATCGCTGAAATGGCGGAAACGCTTTTAAGGTAATGTTCCTCTGATTGATGAATAAGTTGGTTCATCGTTTTAATAATTACGGAGAGCAACTATGAAAAATACCATCACCATTATGGTGGTCGATGATGAATTGATGATGCGAAACCTGCTGGAAAAAATCCTCCAGCGGGATGGTTATAAGGTGGTGACGGCGGAAAATGTCCAGAAAGCCCTGGAAATCCTTAACCGTGATAAAATCGATATTGTGATTTCAGACATGAAAATGCCCGAAATGAATGGCTTTGACCTGTTGAAGATTGTGAAAAAAGAGTACCCCCATATCGGGATGATTATGATGACTGCCTATGGTGATACTTATACCGTCAAAGACGCCCTGCTTCTGGGCGCCGACGAATATATCACCAAACCTTTTAAAAGTTTTGAAGTTTCGATGATTGTGGAAAGGGCTTACTGGCGCATTTTATCCGGCGCCAATAAAATGGAAAATGTTTAAAAGAGTGTCACCATGACGACCAGTGAAACCACAACTTCCAGCCGTAAACGTGTCAGGATTACGGTCACCAGCGATTCCATGACGGCTAGCCTGATTCTTTTTAAGCCCCCTCTCGAAGATAGCCCTATTACGGTTGAGGAGGTGATGGCTGAAATTAATAATACAGGCGTGGTTTTCGGTCTTGACCGGGCGGTCGTTGAAAAGTGCGTTAATGAACAAGATTTTAATAACCCGGTGATAATTGCCACCGGTAAGAAGCCCCAGCGGGGAGAGGATTCCAAATTTGTCTACCATTTCAACACGATGGCGAAATGGACACCTACCGAAGACGCGGACGGCCGCATCGACTATAAAAATATAAATTTTATCCAGAGTGTCGAGAAAGATACTGTCCTGGTCACTAAAATTCCGCCCCAACCAGGGTTACCGGGTATGACGGTCAAGGGCAAGGAATTGAAGGGTCTCGACGGTCGTGATTTCCCCTTCAATAGCGGCGCCAATACCCGGGTATCGGAAGATGGTCTGAAACTATTGGCCACCACCGGCGGGTCGATCCTGTTTCTTTATAATAAGGTATCCGTAAACCAGTTGACCGTCATCAACAGCGATGTCGATTTTAATGTCGGCAATATTGATTGTAAAGGTTCGGTTCGAGTGAACGGCGATATCAAAGCCGGCTTTTCGGTCAAGATGGACGGTGACCTTGAAGTGATAGGAAATGTTGAAGACTGTGATATCGAAGTTAAGGGAAACATCATGGTCAAGGGCGGCTTCTTCGGCAAAGGCGAAGGCATGATGAAAGCCGGGGGAGATGTTTCGCTGAAATATGTCGAGGGACAGAAAATTATCGGTACCAATATTTATGTGGGTGGAGAAATTGTCAATTCCAAACTGCTGGCCAGGGAACGAGTGCTGGTGAAAGGTAAAAAGAGCAAGATTATCGGCGGCGAAATCAGGGCCGGCAAGGAAATCAGAGCCTCGGAACTGGGGACCAAAGCAGGTACCGCTACGATTCTTAATGTCCTGCTGGACCCTCAACTTATAAGAAAGTACCATGCCACCACCGCCGAACTGGAACGCCTGGTTAACGATGAAAAGCGCATTAAAGATGCCATGGTGGCTTTGTACCGGCTTCAAATTGATAAAAAACTGACTCCCGATAAAGAAAAAATACTCAGACAATTCGAGACATTCCAGCAAGAACTTCCGGCTAACCGCGAAAGCCTGTTGAAGACCAAAGCTGAAATCGAGGAGGAATTAAAAAAATTCAAAGATACCCGGATTATAGCTGAGAAGATTATATATCCCGGTGTCCGGGTCCAATTTGGCATCGTTTATCGCGATATCAACGAGGAAAAGCAGTGCTGTAAACTGATTCTGGAGGGGAACCAGATTCTCATATCGGAATTCAAGGAATAGCCTTTTTTTATTAAAAAAACCTTGAATAATTCAATCCTGGAAAATATATTATTGCCGTTTAAGGCAATTTATCGACGGAGAGGTGGCCGAGTTGGCTGAAGGCGGTGGATTGCTAATCCATTGTAGGGTCTTAAAGCTCTACCCAGGGTTCGAATCCCTGCCTCTCCGCCATATTTTTTCTAAAAATATTCCCTTGTTAAATAAACAGACCAGTGGCTTGCAGATGGGTAGTCTGCGCAGGTTAGGAAATTTTGTGAGCGGTGCATGTCCACTGTTTGGTTGCAAGAGATAGTCCACAAGTGCCCCGGCGCTTGGAAAATGTGGACATCTGCCAGGTAAAAAATCTAATTTTACTGTCCAATTATATTATTTAGAATAAATTTGTCAGGAGCCGCGAGGCTCCTTACCTATCTTAACTTTTCGCTATATGAAATCAGACAGCGATTCCATCAGGTTTTTTAATTTTTTCCTTTCCCAACCCTTTTAAAATTTATAATATACTGTAATAAAACAACTTACATTGCCACCTCCGGTTATCCGGAACAGACAGGAATTTTATATTTATTTTTGAATATTCCACGGTTTGACAAGTATGGTTACCAAGAAGGATACTGAAATGATGGAAACGGATATAAGCCTGGTGATGAATATTAAAACCGGCAACAAGCAGGCTCTGGGCCGACTGGTCGAAAGACACAAAAAGCTGGCTTACCAGATTGCCCTGGGGCTGGTGGGCAACAAGGATGACGCCTATGATATTTCCCAGGAAGCGTTTCTTCGCGTGTACCGCTCGGCCGGGACTTATGACGAAAACCAGCCGTTTTTACCCTGGTTTAACCGTATTATCACCAACCTCTGCCGGACCTGGCTGAAGCGACGTTCGCTTTATGCCCGCCGGATGGTGGATGTCGATGACAACGCTTATCTGCTGGTGGACCCGCGCAATCCCGAACAGGAACTTATCCGTTCGGAAACGGTGGCCTGTTTGTGCCGAGCCCTTCTGGAACTCCCGTTTGAAGACCGGGAGATAATAACATTACAACATTTCCGGGGCATGTCTTATGATGAAATCGCGTCGATCCTTGATATCCCCAGGGGGACCGTGATGTCGCGGCTTTATTATGCCCGGAAGAAACTTGCAAAACTGATGGAGCGGAATAATGGATAAGCACCTACACGAACTGTTGGCAGGGTACGTTGATGGTGAGTTATCCGATGATGAACGCCGGGCGTTTGAAACCGCCCTGGTGACTGATCCGGAGCTCAGGAGGGAGCTGGAGGAATTCAAAAAATTGAAGGAGGTTACCGGTCTTATGACTTACGCCGACCTTCCCGAGGAAGTCTGGGAAAATTACTGGCAGTCCCTGTACCGCAAGCTGGAGCGGGGTTTCGGCTGGATTTTCATGTCCCTCGGGGCAATTATTTTGTTGTGTTTTGGAGCCTTTAGCGCTTTATATGAAATCTATACTGACCCCGGCGTTTCTCTGTGGGTCAAAGCTGGCCTGGCGGCTCTTATCATCGGTGCCATCGTACTGCTGGTATCGTATGTCAGAGAGCGGCTGTTCGCCTACAACCGTGAACGTTACCGGGAGGTAAACAGGTGATAATAACGACGTCTGAAAATATTGCCGGTAAACGGGTCGTCAAAACCCTGGGGCTGGTTCGGGGCAACACCATCCGCGCCCGCCATATTGGACGGGATATCGGTGCCATGTTTCGCAGTATCATCGGCGGTGAGATTGTCGAGTACACCAAGATGCTGGCCGAATCACGCGAACAATCGCTGGACCGGATGGTGAAGGAAGCCGAGGACATGGGCGCCAATGCCATCATTATGACTCGTTTCTCGACCTCCGAGATGATGAAAGGAGCCGCCGAATTACTGGTTTACGGCACCGCCGTCATCGTCGAAGATGTTTAATTCATAGTCGCCATATTTTATTTAAAAAACCACTTTAAAAAAAGTGGTTTTTTTATTGGCGCTTGGCGTATAGGCGCGGGTGTTTTATTCGCCGTCAGGAAGCCTATTCTTGCGGATAACGTAAATAAATAATATACCCGAACGGCGGGACATGGTCGCTCTTTTCTTTAATGTTTCTGACCGGGAATGTAACCTTATCTAAAAAAACTGGCGGAACCTTATAAAAGATTCCGCCCTGTCATTTACCATCAATGTTTATATTGATAAGAATACGGTAGCGCTCCAAAATTTATCGTGAGAAAAATTGTTTGATAATCTCCGCACCGTTTTCCCAGAAAACCAGGACCACACCCATGAGCGCACCGCCGGCGACGATGCCGGACGCAACCGGGAACAGATATTCCTCGCAGTGTTTCGGTTTCCTCTTTTGCCAGGCATAACCGATTATAGCGCCAATAAAGAAAAGAAAACCGTAAAACCACTGGAAAACCCAGGCCAGCCCGATGCCGGCTGCGGAAGGAATCCAGTTTTGTTTCTTGGGAAACAACCGGGAGAGAATCGGCAGGATAATGCCGATGAGACCGCCAATAACGATACTCCATACCTTTACGGGGTGCATCGTGCTGAGCCCGGTTGCCATGGCTTCGGCGACACCCTTCCAGGTCTGGGCCGCCGGGGCGGGAAATTGGTCCGTTCCGAGAACACTGGCATCGGGAACAAGTACACTGAAAGCCGAAACCGTTATTATGGTTCCGATAAAGATACCGGAGAACTGGGCTATAAACTGTTTACGCGGATTGGCGCCGAGGAGATACCCGCTTTTCAGGTCGGTGAGCAGGTCGGCCGAGGAAGTCGCCGCCCCGGCCGTGATATTGGCCGCCATCAGGTTCACATTCATGTTACCGGGGGAGAGGGCGCCGAAAGTGAGCTGGGTGATTTTACCCATGGCTCCCACCGGTGTCGTGTCGGTTTCACCGGTTACCCGGCAGGCCACCAGAGCCAGGGCAAAACTCATAATCACGGCGATGAAACTCTGCCAGTAGGGCATATCGAAGGAGACGTGAGCCAGGATAGCCAGGGCGATTAACGAAACCACCTGCCCGATTATGAACCATGAACCCGGCGTCTCGATGGCATTCATTTCATCATGTTTCTTGGCACTTTTTTTCATGAACATTTCTCCCAGTCCCCTAAACGCACGCATGGCGCTTTTCCACTGGAAGAAGACCGAAAGGATACCCGAAGTGACCATACAGGCTGTCCCGCCCCAGAGAGTCCACTGGACCAGGGCGCGGAAACCCGCCTGCCCGCTTGCTTCCGGGACATAAGCCTGCAACCAGGGGACGAAGACCATCCAGCAGAGTATCGAGCCCACAAACATACTAGTAGCCACCCGCATACCAACGAACATCCCGGCGGCGATGAAAATGGGATCCCAGGCAAACGTAACTGTTCGGCCCACCCACAACTCACCGAAGGCGGCGGTGTTGAAGCGGGCAACCAGGGAAGATATCTGGAACGATTCCAGGCGGGTACTCAGAAGTCTGAGACCATCAGTCAAAAAGGCGCTAATTATAGCCAGAAGCCCGGCGATACCCAGTGCCCGGGCCGCCCGCATCCCCTTCTCACCGGTAGCATGAAGCGCCTTTAGCGTCTCGGCGGCGGCAATCCCGCTGGGGAAACGGAGTTGTTCGATATTAATCATTTGTCGCTTCATGGGCACCGCCATAGTTACCCCGAGAACAGCGATAAAGAAAACCCAAAGCAGCATGAGTGAGAAGGGAAGGGTTTGATTGTTAAGCAGGATGTAGGCGGCAAAAGCTGAAACCAGGGTGCCGCCGGTCGAATAACCCGCGGAGCTGGCGGTGGATTGCATACAGTTGTTTTCCAGAATTGTCATCTGGGTCCTGGCAAGTTTCATCTTGTATAAACTGGTCCAGATGGCATAAGAGAGAATACAGGCGGTGATGGCCACTCCGAAACCCCAACCGGCTTTGAGGCCAATGTAGATGTTGGTCAGCGAAAGGATTCCACCCAGCACCGACCCCATGATGATGGCCCGCCAGGTCAGCTGTTTAATTGTGTCGCCGCGGCCCAGGTAGCATTTATTATACCACTGGCGCTCGACCTCCTCCGCGGTACCTTTAAAGCCTTCGACAGGGAGCTGGTAATTTTCGTAGACGTCGTTCGGTGATGCTCCTTTGCCGGGCTCTGAAGGGTGCGGTGACTGTTGCTCCTTCGACATAGAAGTAGTCTCCTTATGGATTAGGCGATATCTTGCAAACGGGGTAAACATACCCCACATTGAGTTTCAAGGTAATGCTGTTTTGCTGGCAGTGTCAATTTATTTCTGCAAATTCGGTAAGTATCCAGAATACCGATGGCAATCAGAATATGGTTTACTTTGTTTAAGGAACTAAAGATGGAACTTCACTGATATTACAACTCGTTGGGGTGCAATATGATGCTGGGGCAACGCCAGTCCGTCGGGAAATGCAAATTTGTTTATGGGTGAGCGCTCCAATTCTGCCATATTCTGTTGGCTGGAAGTGAATAACATGACATAATTTCAAATTCCTGTTTACTACTACCGTTTTGTTAACATAGTTATTGTTATCAATTTTAAACAAATAAGTTCGGGGTTCACTTTTTTTCTTTATTTAACTAATTCATTCTTTATAATCGTGTCATTCCTGGAGGAAATGATGCTATAAAATTAATGTTAATAGAGGTGTCGGTCAACTAACCGTTCACCCGGGTCTTACCTGGGTATCTGCCGATGCATAATGACTTATATCCTGTCAGAAAAGTTTATAAATAACTGTTAAAAAAAATTTTGAAACCTAAAATCCGCAAAACAGTATAATACGTCATAAAGTTTAAGTGCGGTAATAACTTAAACTTGACAAAAGTTTTTGGACTTTTACCTTATGGCGTTTGAATATCAACTTGGAAAACCTGTTTTTGGGGAGCATTCGATGACATTATGTTAAAGAGTCTGTTTTGTTTCCTTATATTAATGTTATCAGTAAGCCCGGTGTTTGCCGAAGGTATCAGCCTGTCTCAAGCCGTTGATAAAACCGAAACTCCCTTCGAGGAAACGGTCACTTTTGAATTAAGCCTGTCCTGGAACGGTCCCCAATCGGCTTATCATTTTACGCGGCCACTTCAGCCCGAAGTTGACCGGATGAAAATTCAGAAATTTTCTTCCACCATCAGTTCCACCGGCCATGGGCTCTCCGAAATCACCACCAAGGTTTACCGGTATACGTTGAAACCTGAGGCCGCCGGAATGGGTCAAATTAAACCGGTCATTATCAGCTATGTCATTTGGCCTGACAGTATACCCGGTGAGATAATAAGTGAACCGATAAGTGTAATAATTCTCGACCCGGTACCGATGGCGGAGGAATACCATCTGCCGGTTACCACCATTGTAATTATCATTATTTCTGTGGTGGTAGTTGCGGCAGTAATTTCGGTAATTATTTTTATCCGGTCAAAAAGGAGTAGAAACCGCAAACCGGTATTAACACCCAACCAGCAGTTTCTTGAAAAACTGGCGAAACTCAAGCTCGATGTCGGTAGTGACCTGAAACGGTTCCAGACCGGCTTTTATAAAATGCTCCTGGAGTACCTTGAGAAAGTATATAATCTCGAGGTAACGGGTTTATCTTCGGAGGCTATCGTGACGGAGCTTGACACTGTCAATATGAACAGTGCTTTGAAAGAAAAAATCTCCGGCTGGCTGTTGCGGGCGGAAAAAGAAAAATTCACTCCTCAGGCTCCGGCACCGGGTGAGACCATCCGCCTGGAAGCTGAAATTCGTACTTTTTTTGAAAGTTTGTAGAGTATAATTATAAATTGGAGGACAGATGGATACCGACATCCAAAAAATACAAGCTGTCGTTGAGAAAGAGTCGTCGTTTGTCAATCAACTGACCGATCAGATAGGTTCGGTGATTGTCGGTCAGAAATACCTGATTGAACGCCTGCTTATCGGCATTCTGGGCAACGGTCATATCCTGATTGAAGGTGTTCCCGGCCTGGCCAAGACGCTTTCGGTCAAGACCTTATCCGATGCGATACAAACCAAGTTTCAGCGTATTCAGTTCACCCCGGATCTTCTGCCGGCGGACCTGATCGGGACGCTGATCTACAATCCTCAGAAGGCGGATTTTTCGGTTAGAAAAGGTCCCATCTTCGCCAACATCATCCTAGCCGACGAAATCAACCGCGCCCCCGCCAAAGTGCAGTCGGCGCTTCTGGAAGCCATGCAGGAACGCCAGGTGACCATCGGTGACAATACCTATCCGCTCGACGAACCGTTTCTGGTGCTGGCCACGCAGAACCCGATCGAGCAGGAAGGCACCTATCCTTTGCCCGAAGCCCAGGTGGACCGGTTCATGCTGAAATTGAAAATCACTTACCCCGACCCGGCCGAGGAACGCCTGATTATGGACCGCAACACAGCGGTGGGCACGGTGAAGATTTCGAAAGTGGTCGGCCCCGAGGATATTGTCCGGGTGCGTGACGTCATCCGTTCTATATATGTCGATGACAAGGTAAAAGAGTACGTTGTCAACGTCATATTCGCCACGCGGGAGCCGCAGAAATACGGTCTGAACGATTTGAAGGATTTAATCGCCTACGGGGCATCGCCGCGGGCTACCATTTATCTGAATATTGCCGCCAAGGCGCACGCTTTCCTTAAAGGCCGGGGCTACATCACCCCGGAAGATATCAAGGCTATCGGCGCCGATGTTCTCCGGCATCGGATACTGCTGACTTACGAGGCCGAAGCCGAGGAAGTTACCTCGGACGACATTGTCAAAAAAGTGTTTGATGCCGTTGAAGTACCATAATTTTTTTTAAATGATACCGAAAGAAATATTCAAAAAGATACGGCGGATAGAAATCCGCACCAAGCGCCTGGTCAACGACCTTTTCTCGGGCGAGTACCATTCCACCTTCAAGGGACAGGGGATGGAGTTTGAGGAAGTGCGCCAGTACCAGGCAGGTGATGACATTCGTCTGATTGACTGGAATGTCACCGCCCGGACAGGTTACCCGCACGTGAAGAAATTCCGGGAGGAACGGGAGCTGTCGGTAGTGCTCCTCGTGGATGCCTCGTCATCGGGTAAATTCGGTACCCGGGAACGTTTTAAAAGTGATATGGCCGCCGAACTGTGCGCGGTGCTGGCTTTCTCGGCCATCAAGAACAACGATAAGGTCGGCATGATTATCTTCACTGACCGGATTGAAAAATTCATCCCGCCCAAAAAAGGACGCGGTCATGTCCTTCGCCTGATTCGCGAAATCCTGTATTTCCAGCCGGAGGGAGTGGGAACGGATATTTCCGGGGCGCTGGAGTATTTCAGCCATGTGATAAAACGGAAGTCGGTCGTCTTTTTGATTTCCGATTTTCTTTCGGAGAGTTTTTACAAGCCGCTCCAGATAGCCAATAACAAGCATGATATCATAAGCGTCAAGATTACCGACCCGAGGGAAACGAGTTTCGATGATGTCGGCATGATCGAGCTTGAAGACGCCGAGACGGGGGAAGTGCTCATAATAGATACTGCCTCCCGTGAGTTTCGCCGGGAATTTGCCGCCCGGGCGGAAGAAGACAACGTTACTTTGAAAAAAGGCTTCCAGCTGATCAACGTGGATTTTGTCAATATCCGCACCGACCAGTCGTATATCGTGCCGCTCATAAACTTTTTCAGAATGCGAGAGAAAAGACATTGAGGGATAAAATGTTTTTAAAGTTTACAAGCAGGACAGTCGGCCTGACAGCGACAATCCTGGCACTGGTGTTTTTTACGGACGGCTGCCGGAAAACCGATTACGATACCGTTATCGAACGAAATAAGAAAATGGCCGGTGAACTTCGTGACAACAAACTTTATAACGAAGCCGTCGAGGAATACAAAGCCATCCTGTCGCTGGAGGCGCTCGATGACCGGCAACGCGGCAATATCAATTACCTGATCGGTAAGATTTATTTCGAGGATTTGAAGGATTTCGAAAAAGCCGCAGCTTATTATCTCCGGGCGCGCGATTTCGACCCGGAAGGGTCTTTTATGGATGAAGCCTCGCGCAACCTGGTGGCTTCACTGGAAAAACTGGGACACTATCTGGACGCCAAACGGGAAATGGGTGCCGTTACCGACATCCAGACGCAACCGGCGGATAAAAACGATGTCGAAGTAGCCCGTATCGGCGGGGTACCCGTCTGGCGTTCGCAGATTGAACAACAGCTGCAGAACCTTCCCCCGGATATCCAGAAACAGTTTATGAGCCGCGAAGCCAAAATAAATTTTATCCGGCAGTATGTGGGAGTTGAGCTTTTGTATCATGCCGCCGTAAGGGAAGGTTTTGACCGCGACCCGGAAATCATCAAGAAGAAAGATTTGATTCTAAAACAACTGCTGGTGGAAAAGTTCGTTCTGGAGAAAGTCATGCCCGAAGTGAAGATTGATACCATGGACGTGCGCAATTTTTATCTCGCTCATAAGGACAATCGTTACAATAAGGCTCCTTACGATTCGGTTAAAGCGCAGGTTTTCCTCGATTATCAGTCCGACAAGGCTAACGCCGCCTACAGTAACTATATCGCCAGGCTGGCTCAGATGGAACAGGTGGAGTTTCTGGATCACAATATCAAGTAAAGTGCAGGTGAATCGAACGGTATGAAATCGGGACTTTTTATAATATCCGGTCTGGTGCTTATGCTTTTTTGCCTGCCGGGATCGATCCGGGCACAGGAAGAGGTCGATACGGTCGCTTCCATTGCCGGGATAGAAATTGAGACTTCGGTGGACAGGGCCGAGATTTATATCGGCGACCTGATTTCTTACCGGATTACCATCACCCGTGACTCGACCATCGAGATGATTCCCCCGCCCCTGGGTGCCAATCTCGGGGCTTTCGACGTGAAGGATTATCAGCCGGATATCGAAACAAAACTCCCTGATGGCCGCCTGCGCAGCGAAACCGTTTTTAAGTTGAGCACTTTTACCACCGGTGATTATGTGATACCGCCGATTCCGGTGATTTTTGTCATGCCGGACAGCACTAAAAAAGCCCTGCTGGCCGAACCGGTGCCGATTAAGGTTCTTTCGATGCTCGAGAATGCCGGGGATTCGGTCGATATTCACCCCCTGAAGCCCCAGTATGAGTTTAAGCGCGATTATACCCGTTATTATATATGGGGGGCCATGGCTGTGGTCGTGTTGCTGGCCGGGACGGTGCTGGTATGGTGGCTGGTTCGTCGGCGCAAACAGAAAGAAGCACCGGTCGA
The DNA here is from genome assembly GCA_028715215.1 of Candidatus Zixiibacteriota bacterium. Taxonomy (GTDB): domain Bacteria; phylum Zixibacteria; class MSB-5A5; order GN15; family FEB-12; genus JAFGNW01. The sequence continues at coordinate 3,059 of JAQUSF010000009.1, read as the reverse complement.
TATGCGGCCGCCCTGGGAAATTGCTTTTGAAAAACTGGCTGTCCTCAAGGAAAAGAATTATCCCGGCGAAAACCGCTACAAGGATTTTTACTTCGAATTAACGGAAATATTTCGTGATTTTCTGGGACGGGTGTATCTGGTCGATGTTATGGAAATGACGACCGAAGAATTCCTGACCCGTTTCGAGAAAATAGTCCTTCCCGGAAATACTTACGATGATTCCGGAAAATTGCTGCGCTATGCCGACCTGGTCAAATTCGCCAAATTAATTCCGGAAAGCGCTCGGGCCGAAAGCGATTTGCAGCTGGTTCATGATTTGGTCGAAACCATAAGAAGCGAACAGGAACGCCATACCCGGGTCGATATGCATGTTAATGGGCCGGGTAATAAGAAGACAGACATAGCTTCTGAGGTGGCGCCATGAGTCACCTGGAATTTTCCGGATTCAGCGTAAACTTCTTTGACGTAATTGACCTTACTGTCCCCGCCCTGGTCATATTTTTATGCGGGGCGCTGGTGGTGGCGGGTATGATTTTCTATCATATCCGGGCCAGGCGCTTCAAGTCGGCCACGGTCAAATATTCCGACCTTCGCATAATCCGCCGAGCCTCGCGTACCGCCCGCCAGAGATTTCGCTTTCTGCTGACGGTCCTGCGCATCCTGGCCGTCGTGCTGCTGGTCTTGGCTTTCACCCGGCCTCGTTCGGGCACCGAAGTTAAGGAAGTTACGTCCGAAGGTGTTGATATCATGCTGGCGCTGGATGTATCCTCATCGATGCAGGCCGAGGATTTCAAACCGCATAACCGGTTATATGTGGCGAAGGAGGAAATTAAGAAATTCGTCGGTAAACGTATTAACGACCGTATCGGCCTGGTTGTTTTTTCCCGTTATTCTTTCACCCAGTGTCCCCTGACGGTGGATTATGGTGTGCTTATGAGTTTTGTCGACCAGGTTGATTTCGGCATCATTGAAGACGGTACGGCTATCGGGATGGCCCTTGCCAACGGCGTCAACCGCTTGAGGGAATCGAAAGCCAAATCAAAAATCATCATCCTGCTTACCGATGGCGTCAATAATGCCGGTGAAATTGACCCCCTTACCGCTGCCAACCTGGCCGCCGCTTTCGATATAAAGATATATACTATCGGTGCCGGTAAACCCGGAAATGCCATGTACCCCTATATGGACCCGATATTCGGCAAACGCTATGTGTATCGGCCTACCGAGATAGATGAAGAGACATTGAAATCGATTGCCGAACGCACCGGGGGGAAATTTTTCCGGGCCCGGTCCGGAGAAGAATTGGAGGAAATTTATTCCTTGATCGATAATATGGAAAAGACGGAAATAAAAGTGTCGGCGCATATGCAGTATCGCGAATTGTTTCATTATTTCGTTTATGCCGGGCTGCTGTTTCTGGTTCTGGAAATAGTCCTGGCTAACACTTATTTTAAAAAGTTGCCGTAAACTGCGGGAATCGAGGTAAGCATGCGTTTTTCGGAACCGGAAAATTTTCTTATCTTAATCGCCGTATTTCTACTGGCGGTCTTTATCTTCTGGGCGATCGGCCGTAAGAAGAAACTATTAAACCGGTTTGGCGATTTACCTCTTTTGATGAAGAACGCCCCTTATATTTCATTCGCCCGCCAGCGTACCCGGGCTTTGCTTGTAATTCTGGGGATGGTATTTGTGGTATTAACCCTGGTGCGGCTGCAGTTCGGCACCCATCTGGAACTGCTTAAAAGGGAAGGGATTGATATAATAGTGGCGCTGGATGTATCCAATTCCATGCTGGTGCGGGATATGAAACCCAACCGTCTGGAAAAAGCTAAACAGGAGATTCGCAGTATTATCGACCGGCTCAGGGGCGACCGGATCGGCCTGATTTCTTTTGCCGGCGAAGCTTTCGTGCAGTGTCCTTTGACGCTCGATTATTCCGCCGCCGCCATGCTCCTGTCGGTCATGGACAACGAATCGGTTTCGATTCAGGGGACTTCGCTTTCGTCGGCGATTGAAAAAGCCGTACAATCTTTTGCCCAGAAAGAAAAAAAGCATAAGGTGCTGCTGCTTCTGACCGATGGCGAGGACCATGAGGGCAGGGCGGTGGAAACCGCGGAAAACGCCCGCAAAGACGGAGTGAAAATATATACGGTTGGTATCGGCTCCACCGCCGGTGAACCAATCCCGATTCTTGACCGAAACGGCCAGCAGGTCGGCTTTAAAAAAGACGAAAAGGGCGAGGTTATCGTATCCAGACTCGATGAATTTACTCTTCAGAAAATCGCCCTCGCCACCGGCGGCAAGTACTATCATGCAACCGCGGGAGAGATGGAACTGGACCGGATATTCGAAGAAATTTCCAGGATTGAAAAAAAGGAACTCGAAGGTACCCTGGTCACCAGGTATGATGACCGGTATCAGTGGCCGCTACTGGTGGCGCTGGTTCTGATTATTGGTGAATTTTTCGTTCCGGAAAGAAAACGAAAACACCGGGAGATAAAACTATGAAAAACATTTTAATCCGTATTTTAATGCTGGTTTTATTTTTTACCGGTCTGACCGCACAGGCTGACGATTATATCGATGCGGTCAGGAAGGGTAACGAGGCTTTTAATAATAAAGATTATAAGACCGCCCTGGAGCAGTATCATATCGCCGAAGCGGATATTCCTGAATCGGCGGAACTCGATTACAATATCGCCGGGGCTCTTTTTCAACAGGGTGCTTATGAGGAAACCGTTGAGAAATACACCCGGGCTTTAAATACCACTGATATTGACCTGGAAGCCAAAGCTCATTATAATCTGGGGAATACTTATTATCGAATGGGCGATTATATGAACGCCATAAAAAGTTATGAAAACGCTCTTAATCTCAATCCCGATGATATGGAAGCCAAGTTCAATCTGGAACTGGCCCGCAGGATGCTTAAGGAGCAGACTAAACCTCAACAACAGCAGCAACAACAGCAACAACAGCAGGATCAGCAGCAGGACCAACAGCAGCAGGATCAACAACAACAGCAGCAGGAACAAGACCAGCAGCAGCAGGACCAGCAG
>JAQUSF010000161.1 GCA_028715215.1 Candidatus Zixiibacteriota bacterium | reverse complement strand
GTTACCGGCGGGGGTAGAGAGTGTGATGCCCGGTGACAACGTGGCGATGTAGGTGGAGTTAATCACGCCGATAGCGATGGAGAAGGAGCTTCGCTTCGCCATTCGTGAAGGCGGTCGGACGATCGGTGCCTGCGTCATCGCCGACATCATCGAATAAAGTTGGATGGTGAATTAATTATGGATGTGCAAAAAATAAGAATCAGGCTGAAAGCGTATGACCATTACTCTTTGGACAAGTCGACCAAAGAGATTGCCCGGACGGTTATTCGTACCGGGGCTAAAATCGTCGGACCGGTGCCCTTACCGACCAAGAGAACGGTTTACACGGTCCTTCGCTCCCCGCATGTCGATAAAAAGTCGCGGGAACAGTTTGAAACCAGAGTGCATAAGCGCTTGATTGATATTTATGATTCCACCCCGCAAACGGTTGATGCCCTGATGAAGCTTGACCTGCCGGCTGGAGTTGATGTGGAAATTAAAACCTGATGGGTTTTAGATTATGAAAGAAATTTTAGGTAAAAAAATTGGTATGACCCGCATTTTCCGTGAGGATGGCGAGGTGGTACCGGTAACCGTTATTGAGGCTGGTCCCTGCCCCGTGGTGGCCAGAAAAACGGTAGAAAAGAACGGCTACAATGCTTACCAGGTGGGTTTTGGTACGCGGCGTAAAAAACTTGTCTCCAGGCCTTTCGCCGGTCAGTTTAAAGAAAGTAAAATCGAACCGACTTATTGTCTACGGGAAGTTAAATATGACGAGAGCGAACTGGAAATCGGGGCCTTGCTCAAAGCGGATATTTTTCATGAAGGAGAGAAGGTTGATGTCACCGGGATATCGCGGGGGCTGGGTTTTGCCGGAGCGATGAAACGGCATCATTTCCAGGGCGCCAATAAAACCCATGGTCAGTCGGACCGCTGGCGCGCCCCGGGTTCAGTCGGTTCTTCGTCCTACCCGTCGCGGGTTTTCAAAGGCCAGCGTATGGCCGGACGGATGGGTCGGGACAAGGTAACCGCTTTGAATCTCGAAGTGGTTAAAATTATCGCTAAAGAAAATTTAATTCTTGTCAAGGGAGCTGTCCCCGGACATCGGGGTGCTCTGTTAAAAGTTCGCAAATCGAACCGCAGCAGATTATAGTGGATGATAAAACATGAATGTCAAGGTATACAATCAGGATGGCGTCGAAGTTGGGTCGGTGGAATTAAAACCGGAAATCTTTGAAATCGAACCTAACGAGGCGATTGTCCACCAGTACATCGTTAATTTCCAGGCCATGCAAAGACAGGGCAACGCCTCCACCCGGACCCGCAAGGATATCAGCGGCGGGGGGAAGAAACCCTGGCGGCAGAAAGGTACCGGGCGCGCCCGGGCCGGGTCGATCCGGTCACCTCTGTGGCACGGCGGCGGGACCGTTTTCGGTCCCCATCCCCGCTGGTACGGCTCAAAGTTTCCGCGGAAGATGAAACGCCTGGCTTTAAAATCGGTTCTCTCCGACAAAGCCCGTTCGGAAAAAATCAAAGTGCTCGAGGCCATAAAGCTGGAAGAAATTAAAACCAAGGCGGTTTTGAATATTCTGGCCAAGCTGAACCTGGCTGACAAAAAGTGCCTGATACTCGATGAAGGTAAAAATGAGATGATGGTTCTTTCCTGCCGCAATTTGAAAAAGGTCAAATACGGCCGGGCGGCCAAAGTCAACGGCTATGATATGTTAAATGCCGATTATATTCTCTTTACAAAAGCCGGCCTGGATAAGGCTCAGGAGGTGTTCTGATGAGTTTGGATCCTCACCGGATTATCAAGTCGCATATCTCGACCGAACGAACCACCCGGCTTCGGGAAAACAACAACGAATATGTGTTCGAAGTTGAGAAGAAAGCGACCAAGATGGTCATCAAGGAAGCCGTGGAGAAGGCGTTTAAGGTGAAGGTGGCTTCCGTGCGGACGATAATCGTGCCCGGCAAAATACGGACGATGGGTCGTTATTCGGGTAAGACACCCACCTGGAAAAAGGCTATCGTGAGATTGAAAAAAGATAATGTTATATCCATATTTGATAATATTTAAGGGTGGTAATAGATTATGGCTTTAAAGAAGTTTCGCCCGAAAACACCGTCGCTGAGATTCCGTACGGTTCCCGATTTTGAGGAAATTACTTCTGCGGTACCTGAGAAATCGTTGCTTCAGGCGGTCAGAAAGTCCGGAGGACGCAATAATAAAGGTCGGGTCACGGCTTATTGTCGCGGCGGCGGGCACAAACGGTTTTACCGGATTATCGATTTCCGGCGCAATAAACATGATATCCCGGCCCGGGTGGCGTCGATTGAGTACGACCCCAACCGTTCCGCCCGCATTGCCCTGCTGCATTATGCCGACGGCGAGAAACGGTATATCATCGCCCCGAATGAACTGAAGGTTGATGACGTGATTATGTCCGGGGAAAATCCGGATATCCGGGTCGGAAACGCCATGCCATTGGGGAAAATGCCGTTGGGCACCATCGTTCATAATATTGAGCTGAAACCCGGCAAAGGCGCCCAGATGGCCCGCAGTGCCGGTTCCTTCGTGCAGATTATGGCTCGCGAAGGGGAGAAGGTTATTTTAAAGATGCCCTCCGGAGAAGTGCGCACGGTTTCGACTTATTGTTTTGGCACTATCGGACAGGTTTCGAATATCGACCATAAAAACGTTGTCTGGGGTAAGGCCGGCGCTTCCCGCTGGCGGGGGATTCGTCCCTCGGTCCGCGGTGTCGCCATGAATCCCGTGGACCATCCGATGGGCGGCGGCGAAGGCCGCAGTTCCGGTGGCCGTCACCCCTGTACCCCGTGGGGAAAACCCACCAAGGGTTATAAAACAAGGAAAAAGCGGAAATCAACGGCTCACCTGGTTGAAGACCGCAGAAAGAAAAAGAGCTTATAGTGGAGTATCTCTATGCCCCGTTCGCTTAAAAAAGGTCCTTTTATAGAAGAAAAGCTTCTCGGGAAAGTGGAAGCTTTGAACCAGACCGGTGAAAAAAAGGTAATCAAAACCTGGTCCCGTCGCTCGACCATCAGTCCGGAGTTCGTCGGCCATACCCTGGCTGTGCATAACGGCAAGAAATTCGTCCCGATTTATATCACGGAGAATATGGTCGGTCATAAACTTGGCGAGTTTGCGCCTACCCGTACTTTTCGCGGGCACAGCGGAAAACTGGTCGAACGCAGCTCGGCGTTGAAAGGTTAGGGTGGGTTATGTCGTTACATGCTACTGCAAGATTGAGGTTTGTCAGTATCCCGCCGCGGAAGATGCGTCTGGTGGCCAATATGGTGAAGGGTTTACCGATTGAGAAGGCTCTTAACATTCTTAATTTCACCCCCCGTATTGCCGCCTACCATATAGCCAAAACGCTGAAATCAGCCGCCGCCAATGCTCTTTCGCTGGAAGGAACGGATAACCTGAAACCGGAAGACCTGGTGGTTAAAAA
>JAQUSF010000097.1 GCA_028715215.1 Candidatus Zixiibacteriota bacterium | reverse complement strand
AAGTTTCAAGTATTGAAATATTACAAGAAAACAGGCAGTATTAACCGAAAAAACAAAAATTTTGCGGACGAAATGATTTCTTCACCGAAGTGGGAGCCAAACCCGATGTTACGCGACCGTCTTTTGAATTGCCTGAGGAAAATACATGGCAAGAACAGCCAGTACGCCAGGATTCTCAATTTGCATTTTCAGGGTTTCACGACGGCGGAAATTTGCCGGAAGCTGAAAATTACCAGTAACTATTGTTATGTAATCCTCCTTCGAGCAAGGTCGATGATTGAATATTGTCTGGAAAGGGGTGAAGTCTGATGTCAGGTAAATGTGATGACCCGCGTTTCCGGCAAATGCTTCACAACTACGAGATGGGTTTACTGTCCGAAGCTGAAGAAACGGAATTTGAGCTCCATCTCTATAACTGTGAGTTTTGCCTGAAGGAAATTGAGAAGTTTGAAGAGACCGCCCGCCATCTCAAATTCGACCCGGTAATAAGAGAAGAGTTACAGAAACTGGCGGCGGAAACGGAAAATGAAGAAGTGGTGCCGTCCTTTTTTAAACGGCTCCTGGCGGCCACCAGGCTGGAATGGTCACCCCCGATCAAAATATCGTTGGTCGCCATCTTCGTATTCGTGATAATTCTGTTAAACCTGGTAAGGATTGAAATCGGCCGGCAGGAGAGTGTGCAGGCGTCGCCAAACAACCTGATAGTCACCGACTTTATTAATATCTCCGGTGATACCACCGCCGACCAGTTGAGCGCCGTGGCGATGAATCTTCTGGTAACCGACCTGTCCGAATCGCCATCCATAAGAATAATTTCAAAACTGCATATCATGGAAATTCTGGCATATTTAGGTTTCAACCCGAAACATGAAATCGACCGGGAAATCGCCTTCAGAGTAGCTAACGAAACCGGTTCCAATCTTATTATATCAGGAAACATAGTCCAGACACAACCCCATCTTGTTCTGACATCACAAATCATAGATGTGAAAAGCGGCGTTATCCTGGCTTCGCAGAAAACATCCGGCAATCCCGGCGAGGATATATTTTCGGTGATTGACCGGCTGGCTTCGGAAGTCAGAATCAAATTATTACCCAGAACAGTGGTCGAAAATGAAGTTGATTGCAGTATCGCCGACATTACCACCCACTCCGAAGAGGCTTATTACCTGTATTTGCAGGGTCTTGAAGACGATTGGGCTTTTAAAAATAACGAAGCCCGGAGAAATTTCCGGGCCGCCCTTGAATTAGATTCGACTTTTGCCATGGCATATTATCTCATGTCGTTTTTCACGACCGGAGACGAGCAATCTCTGATGATTACCAAAGCCATGCAGTACTCCGAAAAATGCTCGTGTAAAGAGAGATTTGTTATACGCAGCCGCCAGGCTTTGTTGATGGGAAATATACCGCAGGCTAAATACGAACTGGAAGAAATGTTGAAATATTACCCCCAGCAGAGAGACGGTCTGGCCGGTCTGGCGGATTTGGAAAACCGCAGTGGCAATTTCGAAAGAGCCATCGAGCTGTATGAGGAAGTGATTACAATATATCCGAAATTTAAGAATGCTTATAATGAACTGGCCTATTTATACAGCCGAACCGGTAATTTTGAAAAAGCCGCCGAGGCCGTGGAACAATATATCAAACTGGCTCCGGGGGAACCGAATCCCCGGGACAGTAAAGGAGAAATCTACGCCCGCTATGGTCGTATCGACGAAGCAACCGCGGCTTTTAAAAAAGCCCTCGAGCTCGATCCCCAATACAACGCTTCCAATAGAAACCTGGCGATGATTTACATTTTAAAACAGGCTTATGACTCAGCCCGAACCTATATTGATGAATCAACAGCCAATAAGATAGTAACCGATATATCTTATGCCTGTTATTATTCGGCGGTTATGAAAGTACGCCAAGGTTTGTTTTCACAGGCTCTGGATATTCTGGATAAAGGCATTATCAGCGATATAAACAATTCCAATAGATTTTTAGCCCTCCAGAAACACTGGCAAAAAGCGATGCTTTTACACACAACGGGCCGGGAAAGGGAAGCTTTCGAGGAGATCGAAAGATGTCGGACCTTAAGCACTTTGGCCAATCCGAATGATAAACTTGGATACCTTCATTATTACGGGCAGTTTCTGGCGGAAACCGGCAGAAGCGAGGACGCCGAGCGCGTTGCGCAAAGTATCCGGGAGGACCTGGCTGGTATCCGGGAAGCTGAGTACGGATATTGGTATGTTAAGGGAAGTCTGGAACTTCAGAGAAACAGACCTGCTGAAGCAATAATCTGTTTCCTGAAAGCTCAAGAAATAACCCTGTCGCAGCCTCTGGTTTACCTGTTAGCCCGGGCTTATCTGGAAGCGGGGCAAACTGATAATACTGTCAGATTGCTCGAAGATAAGCTGTTGTCTTTTAATGTTGAGCGCCTGGAATGGAGCATCCCCGATATCAAGGCACATTATTACCTGGGCCGGGCATATGAAGAATCGGGTAAAACAAATGAGGCAGCCCAAAGCTATGAAGCCTTCTTAAAGTTGTGGGAAAAAGCCGATGTAAAGATAATGGAACTCGACGATGCCCGCAACCGCCTGGCCAGACTTAAAAGCTAAGTATTTTAGCACTACGATAAGAAAAAGCCCGACGGTGTAGTTGAGTTTTTTTGGTTGGGGATTTTTCTCAATTCAGCCGCCAGATTGCATAATTTAAATATGACGCAAAAGTAACCCATAAAAAATAAGGCAGTAACAGTACACCCGCCAGGGGGACTTTTGACCAGAATAATACTATCGTGTAGAGAATCATTCCCCATAAAAGAATAATATCAATAAAAGCCAGTCCGGGCATTTTCAGGCCGAAGAAAAACACGGTCCATAGACCGTTTAACAATAATTGTAAAATAAAAACGGATAGCGGCCATAAAGCCGCTTTGAAACCGTTTTGCCGCCATACCAGCCAGGCCGAAATACCCATAATAATGTAAAGGAAAGTCCAGACTACCGGAAAAATCCATCCGGGGGGAGTCAGGTCGGGTTTAACCAGCGACTGATACCATTCCCCGGGCTTAAATTGCCCGGAAAGAAAGCCTACGCCAAGGCATATGACAACAGCTAAAATGAGACCGGTTAAAGATGAAGTTTTAGACATATTTTCTCTTTTTAGATGATATTAACAATTTTTTAGGTAGAAAGTTAAATAAAAGATGATTATTGAGATTATTAATGAAAAGAACGGTATTGAAAAAGACCTGATAAAATCAGGGCGGATTTCTTGAATTATTATTATGAGGGAAAAGTAAGAAAAGTCAGGATTGTTATTTATTGGTAACCTGTTATCCGTAAGCGGACTAAGTTAATTATTAGACTCGTAAGGCAAATAATCGCTTGACAAGGATAAACCGCAAGTATTATTTAGGGTGATAGATTGTTATAATTTTCACAATCTTAACTTGGGTTAGACAAAATTATTTTTTTTCACCCGATAATTCGGGAACTGGCATAAAAGGAGATTTGTATGGCAGAATTCGAACCGGCGATGGAACAAATTACTGCTGATACACTGGTGGTTGGCGGGGGTGTTGCCGGTATGACGACCGCTATTGAGACGGCGGAAGTCGGCAAAGATGTGATATTGATTGATAAAATGCCGACTATCGGTGGTCGGGTGGCCGCTTCATACCAGTATTTTCCCAAACTCTGTCCCCCCACCTGTGGTATTGAAATCAACCTTAGAAGAATCAGAATCAATCCCCATATCCGGGTATTGACCCTGACCGAGGTTGAGAAAGCCAGCGGTACTCCCGGTCATTATGAAGTACAGCTGAAAATATCCCCCCGCTATGTGAATGATAAGTGTACTGCCTGCGGTGAATGCGCCACAGTATGCGAGATAGAGCGGGACAATGATTTCAACTATGGTCTGGATAAAACCAAAGCCATATACCTGCCGCATCTGATGGCTTATCCGGCCCGCTATGTGGTTGATCCGAAATATGCCGGTGACGAACGTATGAAAAAATGTGTCGAGGCCTGTCAGTACGGGGCAATCGAGCTGGATATGAAACCGCGGGTAATAACAGCTAAGGTCAAGGCTATTGTATGGGCTACCGGCTGGAAACCATACGATGCCAGGAAAATAGAAAACCTCGGTTTCGGTCAATACCCCAATGTTATTACCAATGTAATTATGGAACGGCTGGCATCGCAGAACGGCCCCACCAAGGGAAAAATAATAAGACCGTCCGATGGCAAGGAAGTTACGAAAGTCGGCTTTGTGCAATGTGCCGGTTCCCGTGATGAAAACCATCTGCCGTACTGCAGCGCCATCTGTTGTCTGGCCTCGATGAAGCAGGCTACTTATGTGCGGACACAGTATCCCGAAGCGGATATTTATGTATTCTATATCGATATCCGTTCTCCCGGTCGCATGGAAGATTTTTATGTCAAGGTTCAGGAAGACCGGAAAATTCATTTCCATCGCGGCAAGGTCGCTAAAATTACCGAGAACCCGGAAAATAAAAATGTCATTCTGGAAGCGGAGAACACTCTGACCGGTGAGATCACCCGCACCGAAGTGGAGCTGGCCGTGCTGGCTACGGGTATGGTGCCCAACAACGTTGATTCACCGCCGCCGCTTGAAACGGAACTCGATGCCAACGGCTTCATCGTACCGGATACCAACCGGGGTGTTATCGGCACCGGCGTGGCGGTGCGCCCGTTCGATGTGGCCAATTCCATTCAGGATGCCACCGGCGCAGCTTTGCGGGCGATTAACATCGGGGCAAGGAGGTAGTCATGGAAAAGAAAGTCGGTGTTTATATCTGCAAGGGCTGTGATATAGCCAAAGCGGTGGCAGTTGACAAAATGGTTGAAGTGGCGACCGGGGAATGTAAAGCTCCGATATGCAAAGCGCATGATATCCTGTGTTCACCGGAAGGGATTAATCTGATTAAAAATGATATTGCCGGCGAAGGTGTCAACCGGGTGGTCGTGGCGGCATGCTCGGGGAGAGTATTTCCGGAACTGTTCGATTTCGGCAATAATATCGTAGTTGACCGCGCGAACCTTCGCGAACAGGTAGCCTGGTGTCACGAAGCCAATGATGAAGATACCCAGATGCTGGCTGAGGATGTTATTCGCATGGCGGTGGCCAAAGTCATGAACAGTGACCCGCCGGAACCGCTAGTGGAAGAAACCAGCAAGGATATCCTGGTGGTTGGCGGGGGAGTAACCGGTATGACCGCTGCCCGGGCGGCTGCCGAGGCCGGTTACAAGGTAACTCTGGTGGAAAAAAACAGCTCTCTGGGCGGCTGGGCGACAAAGTTTGTTAAAGTTTTCCCCAAGCATCCCCCCTATAAGGATCTTGAGGATTCAGGTTACGAAGATTTAATTCGGGATATTGAAGCTAATCCCGGCATTACGATACATAAAGCGACTACCGTTAAGAAAATTTCGGGACAACCCGGCCAATTCCAGGTTGAATTGAAAAATGACAGCGGGGGAGCCCAGTTAAAAGTAGGTTCGGTCGTCCAGGCGACCGGCTGGAAACCATATCCCGCCGAGAAACTGGGGAAATGGGGTTACGGCGTTTCGCCGGATGTCATCACCAACATAACAATGGAAGAGATGATGGCCAATGGCGGTATCAAGCGGCCTTCTACCGGTCAGCCGGTCGAGAGTGTGACGTTTATTCAGTGCGCCGGATCCCGCGACAAAGACCATCTGCCTTATTGTTCGGCGGTGTGTTGCCGGGTATCGCTTAAGCAGGCGATGTACATTCGACAGCAGTATCCCGATGCAAAAGTCTATATTATTTATAAGGACCTTCGTTCACCTGCTCAGTACGAACTGTTTTATGCCAACGTTCAAAACGATGAAGGTATTTTCCTGACCAAGGGTGAGATTGCCGGGGTGACCCGGGAAGACGACGGGCAGATAGCGGTGGAAGTTACTGACACTTTACTTGGAGAAAACATTAAAATAAAATCCGATATGGTGGTGCTGGCGACCGGGATGGTACCGACTACCAAGGTAGAGGATAAAATTGAGACAGCAGAGAGCGAAACGGCGCCCGCTGGAGAAGTGCCGGCTGAAGAAGGCAAGACCGCTGACGGTAAAAAAGAGGCGGCGGGCGCCGAAAAAGGTGCCAGAATACTTAACCTGTCGTATCGCCAGGGAACCGACCTGCCGACTTTGAAATACGGTTTCCCGGATTCGCATTTTATCTGTTTTCCGTATGAGACCAGACGCACCGCCATTTATGCGGCTGGCCCGTTACGGGCACCGATGGATTTCGGCTGCAGTATCAGTGATGCCTATGGAGCGGCGTTGAAGGCTATCCAGGCGGTTGAAGCGGTGGCACGGGGAGCGGCGGTTCATCCGCGGGCCGGCGATTTAACCTACCCGGAATTCTTCATGCAACGCTGTACCCAGTGCAAACGCTGCACTGAGGAGTGTCCTTTCGGAGCCCTGGACGAAGATGATAAGGGTACGCCGTTACCGAATCCCGGCCGCTGCCGCCGTTGCGGGGTCTGTCTGGGGGCATGTCCGGAAAGAATCATCTCCTTCAAGAACTATAATATCAACATGATATCCTCGATGATTAAAACCATTCATATGCCGGATGAATTTGAGGAAAAGCCGCGCATTCTGGCTTTTATCTGCGAGAACGACGCCATGCCCGCAGTGGATATGGTCGGGTTCAAACGGATGAAGTATAACGCCATGATTCGGATTATCCCGTTGCGATGCCTTGGGTCGATGAACTCCATCTGGGTCAGTGACGCCCTGGCATCGGGTTTTGACGGCGTAATTCTAATCGGGTGTAAAAAAGGCGATGATTACCAGTGTCACTTTATCCGGGGCAGCGAACTTGCAGCAACGCGGATGAGTAACGTCAGGGATAAACTTAAACAACTGGTTCTTGAGGAAGAACGGGTTGAGTTACACGAACTGGCCATCAGCGATTACGAGAAAATACCGAAAATTTTCGATGATTTTCTCGAAGTTATCAACTCGGTGGGGATGAATCCCTATAAGGGAATGTAACTGATAAGTATCCGGCCACCGGCTGCCTGATTAGCAACCGGTGGCTATATTGTGAAGACATTCCCAAAGTTTTTATAGCCATATATATAATTATAGGTAATTATTTTCTTCGAAATCAAGACTGTTTTTATCCTAATAATTTCTTTATATTATCTTATCGTTTTATATAGTAATAAGTTAGTTAATTTTTCCATTTTTTAATGGAAGTACCTACCCTTATAAATTCAATTAAGTTAATGAATTTTTTCACATTTTCGCTTGACTAAAGAGTATAAATTGATTAAGATTTTAAATGGTAAGGTAAAATATAATCAAAATCATAGAAATGCTAAGTCAGAAGAAATGGCTATTTAATAATAAAAATATTGAGAAATAAGGAGATGAAATGGCAGACAATTTACCGCAAACTCCACTGCTCAATGAACTTGAGAAAGGTGCCTGGCCGAGTTTTGTAAAAGAAATAAAAATGGCTGCTAAAAGAAGCCCCATGTGCCGGGATCTTCTGGGTCAATTAGAGCAATCCTACCGGGAGAAGATTGGCTACTGGAAACACGGTGGTATCGTGGGTGTTATGGGTTATGGCGGCGGTGTTATCGGACGTTATTCCGCCTTACCGGATAAGTACCCGGGGATTTCACATTTTCATACGATGCGTATCAATCAACCGGCCGGCTGGTTCTATACTTCCAAGGCGTTGCGCAGTATATGTGATATATGGGAGAAACATGGTTCAGGCTTGACCAATATGCATGGTTCCACCGGTGATATCATTCTCCTTGGTACAACGACCGCTCATCTCGAACCGACCTTTGCCGAGCTGGCTAAAATAGATTTCGATATCGGTGGTTCCGGGTCTGATTTGAGAACACCGAGCTGTTGCTGTGGTATGGCTCGCTGTGAATGGGCTTGTTACGACACCATGGCCTTGACCTATGATTTAACCATGCATTATCAGGACGAGTTACATCGTCCGGCGTTTCCCTACAAATTCAAATTCAAAATGTCCGGTTGTCCCAATGATTGTGTCGCTTCGATTGCCCGTGCCGACATGTCCATTATCGGTACCTGGCGGGATGATATCCAGGTTGACCAGGAAGCGGTCCGGGAGTACGCCAAAAGAGGCATGGATATAACCTCCGACGTGGTTAATAACTGTCCTTCCAAGTGCATGGACTGGGACGGCAAGGAACTGCATATCGAGAATAGTTTCTGTGTCCGATGCATGCATTGTATTAATGTTATGCCAAAAGCCCTGCGGCCGGGCAAAGACCGTGGAGCCACCATTTTGATTGGTGCGAAAGCTCCGATTATTGAAGGCGCCATGCTTTCCTCGGTACTCTTTCCTTTCATCAAGATAGAGCCGCCTTACACCCAGATTAAAAACACCGTGGATAAAATCTGGGACCTCTGGTGCGAGGAAGGCAAAAACCGTGAACGGGTAGGGGAGTTCATTCAGCGCGTCGGGCTGGGGAATTTCCTGGAAGCCATCGACGTGGAACCCGTTCCGGAAATGGTTGCGCATCCGCGTGAAAATCCGTATGTCTTCTACGAAGAATACTTCGAAGAAGGCGACGATGAGGAAGAGGAAGAAGAAAGTTAATTCAGTAAACAGGAAAATAAATTTTATTTAATAGAGGTTTGATATGGCAGTTGACATGTCACAAAGAAGAACAGATTACGGGCCGCCTCACTACGAGCAATTTTTACCTCCGATAATCAAAGAAAATTACGGTAAATGGAAATATCATGAGATTATCAAGCCCGGAGTGATGGTGCACGTCTCGGAAACGGGCGCTAAACTGTACACGGTGCGTTCGGCTTCCGGTCGTCTTATCAGCATCGACAAGATTCGCATGTATTGCGACCTGGCCGACAAGTATTGCGACGGATATATCCGTTTTACCAGCCGTCATAATGTCGAATTCCTTTTGACCAGGCAGGAAAATATCGACCCCCTGATCAAGGACCTCAAGGCGATGGGTCACCCGGTCGGCGGTATCGGCAATTCGATTACGAGTATTGTTCATACTCAGGGCTGGGTGCATTGTCACTCGGCGGCGACCGATGCTTCGGGTATCGTTAAGGTCGTTATGGACGAGCTGATCGAGTATTTCGAAAACATGAAGCTTCCGGGCAAATTGCGTATCGCTCTGGCCTGTTGTCTTAATATGTGCGGAGCGGTGCACTGTTCCGATATCGCCATCCTGGGCATTCACCGTCGTCCTCCGCGTGTCGACCATAGCAATTTGAGAAAGGTCTGTGAAATTCCCAATGTCAGTGCGTCCTGTCCGACAGCGGCTATTCGTCCGGCGACCGTCAACGGCGTGCCCTCGGTGGAGGTGCTTGAAGAAAGATGCATGTTTTGCGCCAACTGTTATACTGTATGTCCGGCCATGCCTTTGAACGACCCGCTTAACGACGGTGTTTCCATCTGGGTGGGCGGTAAAGTATCCAACGCCCGCACGGAGCCGATGTTTTCCAAGCTGGCGATTCCCTTTATTCCCAATAATCCGCCCCGCTGGCCGGAAGTTACCGAAGCGGTCAGGAATATTGTCGAATTGTGGGCCAAGAACGCTCATAAATACGAACGCATGGGTGAATGGATTAACCGTATCGGATGGCCGAAATTCTTCAAGATGTCCGGGATTGAATTCCGTAAAGAACATATTGACGACTTCAAGCATGCCGGCTTGACGTTTAAACGTTCTACACACTTAACTTTTTAAGGATTGATAAATGGCAAAGTCAGTAGAAGAGGTTGCCGAAGCCATGTTCAACATGGTTAAAGATGCTGCTGGCCAGAAAAAACTGAAACCGATGGACCTGACCAAGAATGTAATGCAGTTATTCGGCGATGAGGTTGATAAACAAATCTGTAAGGAAGCCATCAAACAGCTGATTAACTCCGGAAGGTGTGTTTACACTTATTTCGGGGGCAGTTATGTTGAGCTCCCGCACAGAGAGGGTGCGGCTAACGACTGATACCCGGCGGTACCCTGGTTGTTGTTATGAGTATTAAGATTCCGCGTCTCCTGGTCGCCGGGCTGTCCGGCGACTCAGGGAAAACTATAGCCAGCCTGAGCCTTCTGACAGCATTAAAACAGAGGGGACGGTCTGTGGCTGTCTTTAAAAAGGGGCCTGATTATATCGACGCGGCCTGGTTAAGCCGTTTCGCAAAGACCGACTGCCGTAATCTGGACACTTACATGGTCAGCCCGAATACGGTTTTCGATACTTTCGTCAATACCGCAGCCGGGGTGGACTTTGCTCTCATCGAAGGAAATCGCGGAATTTTCGACGGCAAGGATAAAGAAGGAACGCACAGCACGGCCGAGCTGGCCAAACTGTTGTGTGCCCCGGTAATCCTGGTCGTCAGCGCCTCCAAAGCAACCCGTACGCTGGCGGCAGTCATAAAAGGTTGTCTGGATTTTGACCCCCAGGTAAATATCTCCGGCGTTATACTCAATAAAGTCGCCGGTCGCCGGCATGAGACAATCATTACGGAGGCCGTTCGGAAATATTGTAACCTGCCGGTTCTGGGAGTAATACTCAGGATTGAGCAGGTCAGTACCCTGCTTCCGGGTCGTCACCTGGGATTGGTCACACCGTTCGAATCTGAAAATGAAACTGTGTTACGACAGCAACTGGCGCAAATCGCCCGTGATTATCTCGATGTAGAAGCATTATTGGAACTGGCCGATAAGGCTCAGGAACTTGACCGAAGACAAATGCCTGAGCGTTTTTCGATAACGCCCATGGTTAAAGTGGGTTATTTTTGTGACCCGGTTTTTACCTTTTATTATCCTGAAAATCTGGAAGCGCTGAAACGAAACGGCGCTGAACTGATACCGATATCGTCCCTTGAAGACGGCAACCTTCCCGATATCAACGCCCTCTATATCGGTGGCGGTTTTCCGGAGACACATGCCGAGAAGCTGGTGTGCAATAGTTCGCTTATGACATCGGTTAAAAAAGCAATTGAGGGAGGCTTACCCGTCTATGCCGAGTGTGGTGGATTGATTTATCTGTCACGGTCGTTGACCTGGCACGATAAGCGTTTTCCCATGGCCGGTGTTTTTCCGGTTGACCTGACGATGGAGTCGAAACCGGTCGGTCACGGTTACACCCTGTTACAGGTCGACCGTTCTAATCCTTATTTTGAACCGGGACTTATCCTTAAGGGGCATGAATTTCATTATTCAGCGGTTATCGGCTCTTTCGACATGGCGGCAACCTGCCTGGCTGTCAGAACCGGCTTCGGCCTGGGCTCACAGCGCGACGGCATGCTGTATAAAAATTGCCTGGGTTGTTATACGCATATTCATGCCGACAGTGTCTCCGGCTGGGCGAAGGCGATAATAGAACAGGCGAAAAATTATCAGACGATTAAATTTTCTGATTTGGGGAAAATGAAAGAAGCAGGAATTCCAAATTACCTGAAGTTATTAAAGCGCCGACGGTTTTCCGAAGCCGCCGGATAAGATGAGGATGTGAAACTTATATTTTTTTGAGATAACGATAAACAAACCTGTGGTGGTCTATAAATAATAGGCACCAGTTTTAAATAAGAGAGTTCAGCATGGTTAAAAAGGTTGTGAAGAAAAAGAAATTGGGTGGTTTTTCCGGAGCCTCGGGTGCTTCCGGTGTGGAAACCTCACCCCTGCGACCGAAATTTGTGCCTAAAAAGCCGCCCTGTCTTAACAAGTGTCCCAACAACAACATGATTCGCAAAGCTCTGATGGTGGTTTCGAAGACCGAAGATTTCGGCAAAACTTACGAACAGACATTGGAAGAGGCCTGGCGTATCTTCATGGAGACCACTCCCTTTCCAGCGGTCTGCGGACGCGTTTGCCCCCATCCGTGTGAAACGGAATGTAACCGGAAATACAAAGAAGGAGCGGTTTCGATAAATGCTTTTGAACGTTTTATCGGCGATTACGGACTTGAGAAAAAGCTCGTACCCTCAAAACTGACCGAGGAAAAACGAACCGAGAAAGTGGCTATTGTCGGTTCCGGTCCGGCCGGAATGTCCTGTGCTTATCATCTGGCCCGGCGAGGTTACCCCGTAACAGTATTCGAAGCGTTTCCCAAATCCGGCGGTATGCTGCGTTACGGCATTCCTGATTACCGTCTGTCTGGAGCGGTTCTTGACGCCGAAATAAAACGGATTCTTGATATGGGCGTGGAGCTGAAATTAAATACCATCGTCGGTAAGGATATTACTATGGACGACCTTCGCAGGGATTACAAAGCCATCTTTGTCGGTATCGGGGCGCACAAGGGACGTCTGCTGGGCGTCGAAGGGGAGAAGGCGCCCAATGTTTTTACCGGAACGGATTTTCTGCATAAAATCAACTGTGGTGAAAAAATCGATGTGGGCGATAATGTTGTTGTCGTCGGGGGCGGGGACACGGCTATCGATGCCGCCCGGGTATCCAGGCGGCTGGGTGCGAAGGTGACCATTTTATATCGGCGTACCCGGACCGAGATGCCCGCTATCGAGGAAGAGATAGTCGGGGCGGAAGAAGAGGCCGTTAAGATTGAGTTTTTGGCCGCGCCGATGGAAATCTATACTGAGAACGGTCGGGCAGTCGGTATGAAGTGCCAGCGGATGGAGCTGGGTGAACCGGATGCGTCCGGTAGGCGGCGCCCGGTACCGATCGAGGGTAATACCTTTGACCTGAAATTCACGACATTGATTGCCGCTATAAGCCAGGAGCCGAATTTTGAAAACCTGGATAATCTGCGCGAGGGCAGGGACTGGATTAAGGTCGATGAAAAATATAAAACCAAATTTGACGATATCTTCGCCGGCGGTGATAACATCAATCTCGATATCGCCATCACGGCTATTTATCACGGTCGTTATGCCGCGGCGGCGATACATGAGTATATCGCCGGGGAAGCCATTCCGGTTCCGGAGCATACCCGGATGGAGGTAATCCGGTTCGAAAAAATGGCGCATGCCTTCTACGAGGAAAAACAGCGGGTAACGGTTCCGTCCCTGCCGGTGGCGGAACGTTTCAAAGCCCTGGACCGCGAAATAATGAGAACCAT
>JAQUSF010000160.1 GCA_028715215.1 Candidatus Zixiibacteriota bacterium | reverse complement strand
ATAGACTTTATTCAGTTCCGGCAATCTGATAACCGCCTGTTGCAGGTACGGTTGTTCATATTCGTCGAAAGCCATACCGATAAGACGCCCCTGACCGCTGCTGGTATCGCGAATGAACTGAGCGCCAATTAAAACCAGAATTATAATAAAAATCGGTACCGCGACGCCTATCAAAACCTTCGGACTCAATTTCTTCTCTTTAAGAACATACAGGCGGTCATTAATCGACATTTCATCGTTTTCATGAAGTTGCTGGTCACCCTTGAGTTGTATGAAATTATTATAATATAACGCCAGCCCGCGGGACCTTTTAGCCATGACCGGTTTTGGCAGATCGGTATCAGTTACCTCCGGCAAATCCGGTGTTATTTTTTTGGCGGCTTTCCGGGGCGGGATAATCGGAGTATTGCCGAACGGCTGATTTACATTCTCGATTTTACTGATCAAATCCTGTTTTTCCTGGTCACTCAGGTAGGTTGATTCCGCCGCGACCGGTTCTTTCTGACGGTACGTTGCGGATTCATATGAAGGCGGCGCTTCATTGACGGAATTATTTTCCTGAGTATTATTACCATAACCGTTGTGGTGTTCGGGTTCGGGGACATGGTTATCATCATAACTGGAAACCGGCGGAGGCGGGGGAGCGCTGTCGCCGATAGGTGTTTTATCGGGGTTGGTCAGGTCCGTTTTCATTTCAGGTATTGTTGAGCGGGCTTCGTTTTCCATCAAATCAGCGGTTGATTGCAAGCCCAGGTCGTCATCTTTGTCAGGGGACGACTGTTTGATTCCACCGACAAGCTCCGGACTTTCTTCATGAGCCTCCGTGACCACAAATTCCAAATCATCATCTTCGCTGACCGGGGATGATTTATCGTTTTGAGGAGAGGTTAAGGTGATATTTTGAAAAGTATAGCCACACTGGTCACAAAATTTGGCCTCGGCGTTAAGAATCACACTTTGACAATTGGGACACTTATTCAATCTTGTACTTCCTTTTTAATTCATTAAATCATTTATAGTTAATATCGTCAGAAAGGGTCATTTCTTTAAATTTTTTGGAAAAAATTACCTAATCTTTTATAAATAAAGGCTTGACACTTAACCGCCTAAAAATTATAATCTTAACCTATGTTTTTTATTTGAAAGAATATTGTTTCCTGTATTCCTATAGGAGGAAAAGATAAATGCCAAGGCGTAATAACCGATTGATTTTCTTAGTAATAACTCTTATTAGCCTTACCCTGTATTGGAGTTGTTCTCAACCCGGAGATGTTCTTTTACAGAAAAGCACCACTGTTATTTCCTTAACATCGGAGCGGTTACCAACTCCCCCGGACGGTATGATATATGAACTCTGGGTTTCCCGGATTGAAAATGTCTCAACTTCAATAGCTGCATCCAATGTCATATCCCTGGGTCGTTTTTCTTTTAATAATACTACCAAGAAGTATTTCAATGAAAACGGTGAGGAAATAGCCAACCGGTTTGTGCTCAATGATGACATATTCAAATTCGTAAAGATGTTCGTCTCGGTGGAAACTATTGATGATGACGAACCGGGTCGCCCGGGGCCTATTATGCTCATTGATGATATCACCAATCCTGAAGATAATCCGATTTACCTGGTTTTCCCCGATAGTGATTCTTTGCATGGTGCCACGGTGACTTTCAATAAGGAGACGGTTTCGGACTGTAATCGTGGTAACGACGGCCGGGGTATCTGGTTCTGCCATTATCAAACAGGCCGGGATTCAATGATAGACACTACCGCCTTGACTATTAATTTTACCGCCCAGACTGTAGATACCCCCGTTTATGATGTGCCCTGCAGTGTCATAAGCATGACTGTCGATACCGTACCGGTGGTATACGGTCCGGATACAATAGCCTATGCGGCGAATCCCAGACTTATAAGAGTTGAAGTTGAATATGCCTACTGTACGGATACGGTTCCTCCCTATACCAGTTATAGATTAGTCATGCACGAGACCGCGGTAAATAATGTAATCGACGTGGATATTTTTAATCAGTTTGATTTCAATTTACCCGATTATACGACCTACGGCTGGAAATATAAAGGCTGGATCGTCAGCAAAGCGGTGCCGACCTCGGCTATCGGCGAAATTACCCCGCCGGTCTGGCCTTATCATACCCTGCATTACAATCACATACCAGGCTATACGGGTGGTTTGTTGACCACCGGTACGTTCAGCCGGATAGATTCCCTTGACAACGGAAATCCCTACACTCTGGCCGGTCAGAAAGTACCCCGTTTCCCCGGTGAGGATTTTCTTGATGCGACCGCTCTACTGGATTCCCTTGGTTTATCAACCCCGCCTAACCTTCATTCTGATTCCGGGACGGTTTTCATTTCCTTGGAACCTTTTAATTTCGTTACCGACACCACTAATTTTCCGCTTTTTGTGATGATTAAACCGATAGAGCCGGAGGCGGTTAATCAGATAATGTTCAACCGGACATCCACCCTGAAAGGTGATCTTTACTGGTTCCCTCAAATCACGGTAAATATAATTGAACGGTACTAACTCAAGATTTAATAAAAGAGCCGGTATTGGTTCAGTACCGGCTTTTTTTTATTTATAAAAAACATCTTCTTTTACGTAGAATTTACTGCAAGAATAAAACGGTTCTGGGGATGCGGCCAACCCGGAAAATAATAAAAATTTTTTAAACCATGCAAAATGATGCAAGCTTAAGAAAATTTAACCTCAATACAGGTGATGGCTGTAATATTTTCAGAATTAACTGACATATTTCTTATTGCGTTTTATAATGTTATAGATTATTTTTAAAGTGATGATTTAATGTAATTATCATGATCACGGGCATGATAATTGCTTTATAATAATTGGCATTATAATTTTCCTCCCTAAAGTTAAGGGAGTGGTGAGTGCTGGTTTACCAGCCACCTGACGTTAGAGTCGGGCATCCCCCCTCCACCACTCCCTGTTTTTTTGTTCAATAATTACTCTCCTGATAAATTTATTTTTTTTCCAGGTTGTCGATAATAACCTTATTTGGAGAGGTTTTTAATGACAACAGGTCTAAATAAAAAGAAGTCCGGTTTTTTTTTCAGGCTGGGTAATTTAATACTAATCCAGGGCTTTTTTATTTTTATAGCTCTGGCGCTGATTTTATTCTATCCGGTAAACACCGGCTCGTTGGAAAGCAACATTGACAATATTCAGGATAAGGTGATAAAAATCAGGGACTTCCTGACCCGGTTCAATAAAAAAGAACTGGGGCGCCAGGAAGCCGGCGGTCTGGATAAATTTCTTAAGGACGAACCGGTCCTGCAGTACCTGGGATTGTATGATTTTGATGAAAAGGAACAGATAGAGAATTTATTTACTTATAAGAAAACCGATGGTTCGGAGGCGGATATAAATCTGAACCGTAATATCAGTTCCTTGATAGCTCCGGATTATCTGAGGTCTATCTTAAACGACCGGGAAGGCGGGGCGATATCATTTATTAACAGTACCCGTCACCTGATTTTTTTATACCGAGTTG
>JAQUSF010000096.1 GCA_028715215.1 Candidatus Zixiibacteriota bacterium | reverse complement strand
TGAGAGTATAATAGAGCATACCCCCGGCGACTTTCTTGCCTTCGGGCGTTTCAATCATGTCTTCCAGGCGTCCCTCGATATGCCTAAAAATCGGTGAAGCCAGCCCGCATTCACAGCAATCACCGGACACCACCGCCCTGTCGCCCAGCCGGTACCTGATAAAAGGCATGGCGTAATTGTGAAGTTCCGTGAGGACAATTTCACCGCTCTCACCGGGTCTTGCGTCCCGGCCGGTTTCGGGATTGATGATTTCCACATACAGGTTGTGGTTCTGAATATGCATCCGGTCATGGGTACAGGCGAAAGCGACAATGCCGCATTCCGTGGTGCCGTATTCATTGGCAATGGCACAGCGGTAATGTTCCCTCAGGAGTTCCTTCTGGGCGGGATAGAGAATTTCACCGGTGGTGACCAGTACCTTAAGACCCATGTCCGCCGGGTTCAGCCCGGCTTTGATAAGCCGTTTGCTGAAATCGGTCATATAACTGGGTACACCCATCATGAATTTCGGCTGGAACCGTTTAACGGCATGGTAAAATTTGATGCTTGATTCATCGGAGACGTTAAACGAGTTCAAACGTATGCGGTTTTGAAGGAAGTCCCGCAGGAAGATGGATAACTGCCGGCGCCATTCTTTCGGGATAGCCCAGATGCGGCAGGAGCGGTCGCCGACTTCAATCCCGTGCCAGCCGTAAACTTCGTGCATAACGGCGTTCATGTGTGCCAGGGCGGTACGGTCTTTGACGAATTTCAAGGGTACCCCGGTCGAGCCCGAAGTCTTGCGATGGTCAACCCGCCAGCGTCCCCGGGAAAGCAGTTGTCGAAAGTTTTCCTGGATGGTGCGCTTGTTGAGGTAAGGAATTTTTTTAAAATCATCCGGGTCTTTTATGGCATCCGGGGTCAGGCCGTATTCTTCGAATAAGCGGCGGTAGTAATCATTCTGGTTGTAGGCGAACTTAAGACGATTGGTCAGTTTCACCCATTGTTTCTCAAGCATCAGCGGTGCCGTCAGGCGGTTGAATGCACGTACTTCCGCCCGGTATTTTCTGACTTTCTCACCGCGAAGGGTTTGCACGGGGGAGTAGATTAAATTTCGGGCAATCCAGGGATGCATAAAATTCCGGTTATCAGACAACTGTCCGATTTATTTTATTTGTTTTATTTTTATTCATATTATCGTCTGCCACGGTAATAAATTTATTCTAATAAATGATACAAGATTTTACGTAGATTGCAGCCATATTTTTTGGAATAAAAGAAAGTCAGCGGGTAAGGTGGCGGCCGGCCACGGCCTTACGATAGACTTCCTCGAGTTTCGGGGCGATTATTTTCCAGGAATATTTGGTAACGGCTGTTAAACGGGCCTGTTTTTTCATATTTTCCCTCAGTTCGTCGTCAGTGCAGAGGGTGATGATTTTCCGGGCAAAAGTAGCCGGGTCGTCGGCGATAAGGATATCCTTGCCGTCGGTAACTTCAATCCCCTCGCAGCCGATCGAGGTACTTACGACGGCGCTGCTCATGGAAAAGGCGTCGAGGATTTTCAACCGGGTTCCCCCGCCGATGCGCAGGGGGACGATATAGACCGAGGACCGGGTTATTTCCGGTCGGATATCGTCGGCAAAACCCAGGAAACGGACAGCCGGGTTAATTTGTGATATTTTTTCAAATTCCCGGCTGGTCTGACGGCCGATATGAACCAGGGTAGCATGGGGCAATTCTTTTATTATCAGGGGCCAGATATCCTCAATGAAATATTTCATGGCGTCGTAATTGGGGAACCAGGTCATCCCGCCGACATAGATAAGCTGGCCGGGCACGACCGGGTCGTCGGTGGTCTGGAAATATTCCGTGTCCACGCCGTTGGGAACGACATCGACCCGGGTCCGGGGATAATTTTCCAGAAGCAGTTCCCGGTCGGGCTGGGAACAGGTAGTGTGGTAGTCAATCAGCGGTGCCATTTTGCGTTCGAAGCGTTTCAACTTGGCGGCTTGATAGGCAATATATATTTTAGCCAGTGGATTTTTGACATATCTGCTACGGCGATAAAGAAGGTGTGATTCGATATTATGATGTACCATAACTTTTGGAAGTTCCGGGGCCAGGCGGCCGAAATTGCCCAGGGCGATAGTGCCCAGTTCCATCAGGTCAAAAGTCTGCTCTTTCAGGAGTTTCTTAATGGTGGCGGTCATGGCTCTGGAGGAATAACGCCAGGCTGAATAGGGAGTGGCTGTAAAAAGATTGAAAAATAAAAGCATATACCAGCGCAGGCGGTTAAAGTCGGAAGGGATAGGGAAAACTTCGAGATGCCGGCATAACTTGCGGATTTCTTCTATGCCCTCCATCAGGGCTTGTTCACTTTTATGATGGACCCGCTGGTAGAATGTGACCATATAGATATCATGATATGCGGCTGTTTCTTTGAGAAGGTTGTAGTTGCGCAGCGTCACGCCTCCTTTGGGCGGATAGGGTACCAGGTGAGTGATGAGCAGGATTTTCATTTTGCCCCGGCTAATTGTCGATACAGTTCCAGGACCCGTTTTTTCTGGATGGCGATGGAAAATTCGTTTTCCACCCGTAGGCGGGCGCCCCGGCCGAGTTTAGCGGCGGTTTCCGGCCGGTTAAGGATAATCAGGCAGGCCAGAGCCAGGGCTTTTACGTCGCCGGGTTTAACCAGCAGGCCGGAAAGGTTGTCTTCGATAATCTCTTTTATTCCCCCGACGGCAGTGCTCACCACCGGTTTTTTTAGCGCCATGGTTTCCAGAAGTATCATTGGTATCCCTTCATGATGCGATGACATGATAAATATGTCAAGGCTGTTCACGATGTCAAGGATATCTTCACGGAAACCCAGGAAAAGGACACTGTCGTCAAGCCCCAGGGCCGCGGCTTTTTGTTGCAGGGTTTCCCGTAAGGGACCGTCGCCAGCGATTAAAAACATTGCCTGGGGTTTATCCTGTAGGATGATCCGGGCCGCCTCCAGGAAAATGTCGTATCCTTTGACCGGCACCAGTCGTCCGGCAGTGCCCAGAAGCGGAGCGGTATCGGAAATTTTTAATGCCTGGCGCGTCTCCGTAGCATTCCGTAACGGCTGCAGGTGGTCAAGGTCAACGGCGTTATGGATGGTGAGGACTTTTTCAGGGGGAAGTCTGCCCTGTAAGTGTCGGGCGATATCATATGAAACCGCTATTACCCGGTCGAAATGTCGACGGGTCTGACGAAGATTTAAGTAAGTGTATAATTTCATTTTTAAAAGGGCCAGGCCCTTGAATTGTTCGCCGGTACCGTGAACGGTCTGGACCAGAAACCTGGTCAGACCGGCTTTTTTCAGGCGGCCAGCCAGGATGTTTTCTTTGTAACGGTGACTGTGAAGAATATCGATATTACGACCGGATAACTTCTCTTTAAGAATTTTGAAGATTTGGGCGAAGCCGTGACGGGTTTCGTCGACCACTAGCGTCTCCACCCCGGCCTGGCGAAGTTGGGCAGCCAGTTTTTTTTCATTAAGAACCACCGCAATGAGGTTAAGGTCGGGCTCCTGCCGCAATGATGATAACAGGGCGTGAGTCTGAACCTCGGCACCGGCCCAGAGGTCGCCGGAGATGAGGTGGCCGACGGTTATCTTTTGGTCGATTCCCATGTCACAAATTTTCTACCGGTTAAATAATAATGCCAGGCCAGCAATATTGATAGGTTGACCATCACAAAAAACAACGGAATTTTAAAGATAATAATGTTCTGAATTCCGGGTATCAGGTAGGCTGTCAGGGCGAGCAGGTAAAAAACAACCTGCCCAGCCAAAAATATCAGGTATAAAAGCCCCTGGTCGATAAGCAGGATGTTCATGGTCAAAAGGAATATCAACCAGAACGGCACCAGCCAGCGGTCCAGCTTATGCGAAAGCATTTGCAAAGAATAGGTTCCGTATTTTAAAGGATTCAATATCTTTTTGAATTTAAAAAGGACTTCAAAGCCATGGACAACGGTGCGGACTTTCCGTTCGAATTCTTTTTCCGGCTTTTTCAGGACGGTGTAATAGCCGATGGCTTCGGATTCCAGAACTGCGCGATAACCATGAAGGAAGGCGACAATGGGCGTATAAAAATCGCTGGACATGTCATCAATCCAGTCGACGCTGAGGTTTTTACGCATGGCAAAAAAGCAACCGCTGACGCCGACCAGAGAACCGACCCGGCTTTCGAGGGCGCGGAGTTTCATCTCGTACCTGACATAAATGCCCTCGCCGTCGGTGCCGCCATCGGCGGTTTCGATGCGGTCCTCGCCGGAAACACAGCCGATCTTTGGGTCGGCAAAATTGCGGACGATTTTTTTAAGAGCATCTTCTTTCAAAAAAGTGGTGGCATCAGTTAAAATAACAATTTCGTTTTGAGCCATCCGAATACCCCGTCCCTGGCCGTAGTGTTTGCCGTGCCGTTCGGGGATAGCCAACAGCTTGACCCCCCGGTCGGCATAAGTACGGACAATCTCCTCGGTCCTGTCGCTGGAACCGTCGGAGACCACGATTATCTCCAGATTCTGAGGAGGGTAATCCAGTGCCAGGGTGTTGTCCAGCTTCTTGCAGATGCGGGCTTCTTCGTTGTAAGCGGTGATTATCAGGCTGATTGCCGGCGTGGTATCTTCCCTAACCGTTTTTCTCCGGTAGAAAAAAGATATGATTTTAAGGGAAATAAGGTAACCGAAATAAGACCAGAAAATCAAAAACAGCGACAGCCAGAAAATGATTTTTATGATTATTACGGTTGTGGTCAAAGGGTCAGGTCCTTGAATTTTCTTTTTCTTCTCAGCAGCTTCAGGTAAATGTCGGTATAGGTGGCGACCATTTTTTCGATGCTGTAGTTCTGTTTCACGGTGGCCACCGCGTTTTTACTGAAGCGTTCATACATGGCCGGGTCGGTCAGTATTTCAAGGATGGCGTCCGCCAGAGCCGGGGTATCTTTGGGTTCGACCACCAGGCCGTTCTCACCGTTTTTGACGATATCCGGGTTACCCCCGACATTGGTCACCACCGGCGGCAACCCCGCCGCCATAGCTTCCAGAAGCGATACCGACGTACCCTCGGAAAGCGACGAAAGCACGAACAGGTCGAAAATATGGAGCAGTTCCGGGACGTCCTGGCGCTGGCCGGTAATGATTACCTTATCCTGAAGGTTGTTCTTTACGATGTGCTCGGTCAGCGTTTCCCGCATATGACCCTCGCCGACTATAAGCAGTTTGCTGTCGGGAATCTTTTCGTTGACTATCTGGAAAGCCTTTATCATGCTCAGCTGGTCTTTGACGGCATCCAGGCGGCTGACGGTGCCGATGACTTTACACCGGTCGGTGAGGTTAAATTCCATGAGCAGTTTTTCCGCTTTTTCACGGCGGGCGAATTTCTCGGTACGAATGCCGTTGATGACGGTGCAGATTTTTTTGGCGGGAAGGTGTACAACCTCGGCCAGGTAGGTTTCGAGATTTTTGGATACGGCAATCATCTGATGGACAAAAAAGCCGCTGATGCGGTCTTCCACCAGCCTTACCGGGTCTTCCACCACCGCCCGGCCATGCTCGGTATAAACCAGGGCGGGTGTTCGTACCATAGCTCCGGCCAGACACCCGTAAACAAACGCTCCCGGATGCATATGCAAAATATGAACTTTTTTTTGTCTTAAAAATTTCGCCAGGCGAAGCGGGTATAAAAGATTGGCCGACCGGGGCTTTTTCTGAAGCAGCGTTACCTGAATCCCCCGGGCTGTCAGGTAATCCGCAAAACAGCCCAGCCGGTCATAACAGACAACTTCAATATTGAACCGCTCGCGGTCCATGACCATGGTGGTCTCGGCGATAAGACGCTGTAGGCCCCCAAGGTCCATATCCAGTACGGCATGCATGAGATTTATTTTCGCTCTGGAGTTCATATACTTGGCATTTCACAAAATAATCACTGGTTTTTCTGTAATTCCTGGCGGCGGTCCTTTATCACCCGGGCCGGGTTGCCGACCGCCACACTGTAAGGCGGGATTTCTTTTACCACGACCGACCCGGCTCCGATAATGCAATATTCACCGATGTCGGCCATGATAATAGTGCCCTCGCCGACAAAGGTTCCGTCGCCGATTCGAACTCTTTGGTAAACCGGTTCGCCGTCGAAAACGTCTTTATTCAGGTCGGTAAAATTATGCTGGTAGCGCCCGGCTAAAACACTGACTTTACTGCTTAAAGTGACGCGTTCCCCCAGGTCACACAGACCGATAATGGAATACTCGCCGAATTTACTGTATTTTCTGATGCGGCAGTGGGAGTCAGGGAAAATCGTCCCGAAAAGCAAATAACAACTGGGATGAAATTCGTCCATGGTGAGATAATAATAGGCGGTGCGAAGTATGGTCCCCACCAGGCCGGGAACCAGAGCCAAACACTGCGAGCCGAAAGCGAACAAGCCGTCGGATTTGAATATCTTTTTACCGATAAGAGCCAATAAAATCAGGGGGCTGTCTATTATAATGGCTATGACCAGGAATATTTTTTTTAAAAGTTGTTTCATCGTTTCCATTACAGGTTAAAAAGTTATTATTTACTATTTGCTATATATTAACATCGGTTGTCTTTTCATTTACAATATATTTTTCCGGCGGTTTATGGCAAAATAAAACAGGGCGCGGGAGAAGCAGCCTCCGATACCGGCGGCCATGCCTTCATGCACACCCAGGCGTTTGATGGCAAACAGCTCATAACCGTCAGGTGATGACGGACCCTGCGATGTTGCTATAGCCGCCCGGTAACCGGCCTGGCAGACCATTTTTTCAATCTCGGCGCTGTAGTCGCCGTTGGGGTAAGCGAAAAGTGAAACCGGTTGTCCCGTTTTTTCCTCGATTATTTTCTTCGAAGCGGTCAATTCCTTCATTATCTCTTCCGGTCTGAGCCGGGTCATTATCCGGTGTGAACAGCCATGGGAACCGATTTCGACCAGGTCAGTCATTGCCTTTATTTCATCCCAGTTGAGCATCCATCGCTCCGTCAACCGGTCAAGAAGTCGGAAACCGGAAAGCTCCGACATCCTATCAAGAATCGAGCTTATCATGGAGGAATCGAATTGTTTTAAAAACTCCAGGAAGGATTCGGTGTTATGATACAGGAACTTTATATTCTTACGGTTAAAAGAGGACGTTTCAGGTAAATTTTCTTTGGTGGTCGGCAAGTCTTCGAAGATTTTATAAAACTGTCCTTCGGACAATCGTCCCTTTTGGTGAAGGAGAGCCGCCTCCAGAAACCAGAAGATTTTTTGTGATTCAATAAAATCGGTGGTAATAAAGATAATAGCCGGGAGGTTGTGTTTTTTCAGTACCGGGTAAGCATACTGGTAGTTATCCCGCCAGCCGTCGTCAAAAGTAATAACAGCAGTTTTTTTGGGCAGGGACTGGTGCTTCTCCAGCAGTTCAACCAGTTGTGAAAGAGAAATCACGTTATATTTTTTTTTCAAGTAAGACAGTTGTTTGTCGAACGTATCCTGAGAAACATGGAGGCCGTCCTGAATAAGAATGTTTTCCTTTTCGGGATTTTTAAATACCTGGTGGAACATTAGAATAAGCGGTGTTTTCCTTACCGATGGCTTAAAAAGAAACAGATATAGAGCCAAAAGACCGCTATAGTATAAGGCGGCAATCAGGATATGTTTGAATGTTCTTCTCATTTTATTAAAGCGACCTTTTTCAAATTACACGTTTAAACAACTAATCATTATATCAATATCCCGTTTGGTGACATAGGGGTGTACCGGCAGGGTGAAAAGCCGGTCAACCACGCTTGAGGCGCCGGGGAAATTTTTTTCCGCCGACGACAAACGGGAATCAAGACCGGGGATGTTCCTGATTATACCGGGATACATCACCGAGGTCGATATTTTGTTTTTTCGAAGTTCCTTAACTGCGAGATTTCGGGCGGTTTTATTTTCGGCCAGAATCGGCAGGCGAAGGTAAGTCGGGCAGTTGTCCGTTGTATACCCGGGAATATAAAAGCGGCCGTTGCGGCTTAGTGCTTCCGCCAGCCGGCGGGCGTTTTCCGTCCGGATTTCATTATATGCGGCCACCTTCCGATATAGTACCTTCCCGGCACATAGCTGGATGCGGGAAAGTCGGGTCATCGGGAAGTTTTCATCGTAAACTGTCTGACCCAGCCCCAAAAACGGCAGTGCCTGGGGTAACCAGTAAAGGCGCGGCCGTAACATCAGACCATAAATTATTATCTTAGTCATTACCCCGGCTTCGAATAGCAAGCCCGGCATTTTTAAGCGGTCATGCTCGATGGACAGTTGCTTTTCAAGAGAGTCGTTATCGGTCATCAGGATACCGCCGCTGAAAGTAGTCAGATTTTTGCCCCGGTCCAGGCTGTAAAAACCGGCATCACCCATTTTACCTGAAGGTTCCCGGTTGTAAAAGCTGCCCAACGTTTGCGCCGCATCATCGATCAGGTACAACCGGTGTTTTTGGGCGATGACTCTCAGCTCGGTCCAGTTGCTGACTAATCCGAAAAGATTGCTGGCATTGACCGCCAGAACTTTAGTGAAATCGATATCTTTCAATAAAGCATAATTATAGTCAAGCGTATGGGGGTCGATATCGACAATTCTGATTTTTAATCCGGCTCTGGCAACGGATGCTGGAACGGAATAGCAGGTATAGGCCGGGATAATAACCTCATTTTTATCGGTTTTGGATAACGCTTTGAGAGCGGTTAGAATAAGTGTCTGGGCACAGCGGCCGGAATTGACGAAAAAACAATATTTAACCCGGGCGTGTTTTTTAATTATCGTGGAAAAGTCATTTAAAGAAGCGGTCGGATGCAAACGAGCTATCATAATTTTTAATATGTCCCCCGAAGTTATCGGGAAACCGGCCGGTGGTATCAGGTAGAACATAACAGGTGTCACGACCTCACGGAAAATTCTTGATTACTTTGGGGCCCAGGTAATTAGCTACAAAAAGGGGCAGCTGTTGCCAGAGCTTTATAAAGAGTTTATACCTGGGATTACCCGGATTTATACTCGGCACTTCGTTGATAAGATTTAGATAATACTGCCAGGTTAACGGGGTGGGTGGTTGGGTCCACTGTTTTTTAAATTTAAAGGTACTGGCATCGTAACTGGAACGGCCAAAGTCAAAAAATGCATACCCTTTTTCGCAGGCGTACTTGATGACCGACCAGTACAGGGCATGATTGGGGCAGTACGACAGAAAGTGGCGATAAGCTGAGGCTGAGGGTACGTACAGCCGGTCTTTGAATGCAAGCACCAAACCCCCGGCAATGACAAGGTCATCTTTTTTCACCAGCGCCAGCCAGGCGTTTTGGGGGAAATTTTCAAGCACGGCCTTGAAAAATTCTCTTCCCCAGACCGGGGTGCCCAGATCACGCATGTTGTGAGCAAAGACCTTATAAAATGAATGAAGTTTGTCCGGCCCGGCAAACTCGGTGGTGAGTTCCGATTTTTCCGCTTTCCTTATCTGGTTGCGAAGTTTGGCATCGAATCTTTTCCAGACGGTTTCAGCGTCTTTTTCCAGGGGTAAAAGGAAAGTGGCTTTATCCGTCCGCAGAGCCATATCGAGGTTATCGTCGATGACGGAACGGAATTCCAGGAACGCCGCTTTTTTCGCCCGGGTAAGTTGCCGGGCTCTATCCAGGAGGGCACGGGCGGCGGTCTCGTCATCGGCCAGCAGACCACCATAATCTATCCATGGCAGAGAGATAAAATATTTTGTCCGCCACCAGGTGGTGACCAGGAAAAGAGGTAAAAGCCCCTTTATAGTGTCATGGTCGAGAGCTATCAGGTAGTATGGCTCATGTCCCAGGCCATCCTGCATCGCCCGACGCCAGCCGATTTGATGAGCCACCGTGGCTTTCGGGCTGTGGTCAACATACGAAGTCCAGGCACTCTCGTACTTGTCCTGGTAATCTACTATTTCTATCATGCCCCTGCCGGTAAATTGGTCATTTTAAGCCTCTTTTAGCCCTTACTTTAATTATCGGCCGGTAAAAGCTTTTCATAAATAAACCAATTGCCGGATGTTTTTACCAGCTTAAAACGACTTATAAAAGTATTATAATCCACAGGTAATCGCCCTTTGACCAGCAGGTAGTCAACATCAGCGTAGTTACCAAGGATATAATCGGTTTCATGCATGAGCTCATCATAGACCGGCAGGGTGGTTTCGGACAAACCGCGGCGTATAACGCCAAAGTGATATTTGGTTATGCATGAGGTGGAGAGGCCCTGATTCCAGATTATATTATAATTAGGAAAGTGAAGATATGTCGGGTGTCCCCGGAAGCTGTTATCGGCTATTAGCCCGGCCAGTCGCTTTTCCGGCTGCAAACCGGCAATAAAAGACGGCGTGAAACCGGCATTATCACGGTCAAAACGGGTGAAATAATCGAAATACAAGCTCAGATGCACCAGGCACAGAATAATCAGGGTTACTGTTCTGAAGCGGTTACTTTTTTTCGAGCTCAAGAGACTGCCTGCCGTCACTGTCGCCAGTATAAAAATTACCGCAAAGCGCTGATAGAGATAACCCTGCCCGGGGAGCCCCGTTGGTAATAAAAAATAACATAACAAAGCACCGCCCGTAAAAATAAATATCACCGTCGAGGCGGTAGATGTTAAATACGCCCTGAGCTCCTTGCGGTTACGGACAAGGGTATAAAAAGAAGGTATCAGAACCGCCAAAGAAATCAGCCAGCTGACCGTATAGCCGGTGAAACGGGGATACAGCCGGTAGTTGTCGAAACCCAAAAATTGCAGACGCTTGAAGAAAGTCGGGATATAATCATTCTGGTAATAATCACCCAAAAATGACCACAGACGGCTCGAATAGCTGTCATGGTAAAGATACCACCAGGCGATGAGGAGCAAGAGGGCGGGCAAAGCCAAAAGATACTCGGCGAATACTTTTTTTAGTGAATGTCGCCCAAGATACCACCCGACCGCAAAAAACAAAAAAAGGGCAAAAAGCATTACCAGAATATGAACGAAATATAAAAGCAGGAGTAAGGTTACCACCAGGCTTCTGCGGGCAAAGGAATTGTCGCCGGGGTAATCCAGAAGAAGATAAACGAAAAACAACAAAAGGGGCAGGGCGAAAAAGAAACCGGTAAAACCAAAACCGACATTAAAATTGTACAGAAATAAAAAGCTGAACAGGACATACCAGATATGACCGTTTAACCTGATAATGAGTACCAGAACCGCCAGGGGTAATAAAATCACGTAAAGGCTCATGAAAACAGCATTAGCCGTTTCAACCGAGGGGAACATGGAGGAACTGCAAAACAGCAGGTGGAAAACATTTGGCTGTAAGAAAAGGTCAGCCCGGTAATATTCGGCGAAGTGATTGGTGATATCGCCGAAATATCGCAACACGGTGGCGGCAGCCAGATGATTGGGCAGGTCCAAAAAGGGAAGGAGACGCTGTTGCCAGATTAAATAAAGGTGCAAACATATAAGTAGTGAGAAGGTCAGGTAGAAGATTTTTTTTTCACCGGTAAGAGTCATACGGTATTATCCCGGTAGCTGAAAAAATTACTTTTGAGTTTCAGTGACAGTCTGCTTTTCGCTCTCCTGTTCCTTTCGGTCAATGAAAACGAAAGCAAACGTGAGCATATAAAGCATCCATAGCTGGGGGTAATAGACGGTGGAGATGAAGGTGGCGGTAACGAAGTAGGCGATAATACCACCCAGCAGTCCGTTAGCGATAACATCATGGGGCAGGGTGCCTCGGTCGGCGGATTTACGCTTCCTTATTAACCAGAGTTCTTTTATGGCCAGATAAGCCATGAGGAAGAAGCAGGTGGTTCCCACGATACCCGTTTCCGCCATCACCTGGGGGATGGTGCCGTGGAAAGCCCGCCCCCACTCGCGGTCGGGATTGGCGGCCCCGGTAATATAGTCGGGGAGATATATACCGCCGTTGCCGGCTCCCACTCCCAGGATAGGGTGGTCGATAAAGATGGCGACCGCCGCTTTCCAGTAGCGGATACGGGCGTCGGCGGTGGATTCACTGGTATCGGGGATGGTTTGAATTTCGCTCCAGTATTCGGAGGGTGCCGCTACCGCCAGTAGCAGGCCCAGCATAGCGACGATGGCAAAACTGAGCAATTTCTTTTTGGAATTCAAGATGCAATAGAACACAACCGCCATCAAGCCGACCCACCCTCCGCGGGAAAAACTGCTGATAATAGCAAAGACATAAGTAACCAGGAAAATACCGGTAAGCCATTTTGTAATTTTATTTTTCAGGCTCATGAACATGAAGAAAGACATGGGGATTAAAATGTTTATCACCAGAGCGAAATCGTTTTCATCGCCTAAGAAACCGCTGCCGACAATCCCGCTGGTTCTCTGGCCATCGGGAAGAGGAGACCCGAAAAAGTAGTTAAATATGCCTTTTACGGCGAAATAGAAATGGATGAAGAGAAAAAGCCAGATGAGCTTGTTCAGGCGGCTTCGGTTGTTCACGGTGTTAATGGATATAATGAACATGACAAAGCTGACTAACATTGGAATAAAAACATCATAAGCCAGCCCCCGGTTTTCGGCTGTATATACCGACAGGGTAATAAGAGCGATGAAAATGGCATAAGGCCAGTTGAAAAGGTGCCAATTGATTCTGGTCCGGGAGCACAACAGGTAAATTAACCATGAAGTTACCGTTACGGCTTCGATAACAATCGCCAGCCGCAAGGGCTGTAGGGCGTGGATAAAATCATATGGTCT
Organism: Candidatus Zixiibacteriota bacterium; assembly: GCA_028715215.1. GTDB lineage: Bacteria > Zixibacteria > MSB-5A5 > GN15 > FEB-12 > JAFGNW01. The sequence goes on along the minus strand of JAQUSF010000096.1, from coordinate 408 downwards.
TAAGGTGTCATATAGAAAGAAAAGATAGATACCAAAAAAAGGATTTTGAAGGATATATATGCCCACCACCACGGCCGGGATAGCGAGGACCATGGGCAGTTGAAAATTCTCGGGTACAAACAGCAGGGCGGCTGCAGCTATGACAGAGGCTCCGAGCACCACGAGCAGGTAAATGTGTTTCCCGGTAATCAGCGGTGAGCTCTGACGTACCGGTGGGGGAATTTCTGCTTTTTCCTGTTTGACCTTCATAATATAGACCGTCTTCTAATCCGGCATTTCAATGGCGTTGGAGATAATGACATATCATTGGTAACAATATATAGTCGAAAAGGATAGAGATTCAAAAATAAAAATTTTTAACCGAAATTACCTTTGGAGTCGTTCAGCCAGCAGAGTAAAATTTTTCTG
>JAQUSF010000095.1 GCA_028715215.1 Candidatus Zixiibacteriota bacterium | reverse complement strand
CACACATCACCTATACCTTCACTGTCACCATCAGCCTGCTCAGCGTTAGCCAGCGAAGGACAATTATCACAGACATCGCCGATACCGTCACTGTCACCATCAGCCTGGTCGGCGTTAGCCAGCGAAGGGCAGTTATCACAGACATCACCTATACCATCACTGTCACCATCAGCCTGATCAGCGTTGGCCAGCGAAGGACAGTTATCGCAGGCATCACCAATACCATCACTGTCACCATCAGCCTGATCAGCGTTGGCCAGCGAAGGACAGTTATCGCAGGCATCACCAATACCATCACTGTCACCATCAGCCTGGTCAGCATTAGCCAACGATGGACAGTTGTCACAGGCATCACCAATACCGTCACTATCACCATCCGCCTGGTCGGCATTGGCCAGCGAAGGGCAATTATCGCAGGCATCACCTATACCATCACTGTCACCATCAGCCTGGTCGACGTTTGCCAGTGATGGACAGTTATCGCAGACATCTCCAATATCATCCCAATCCTCATCTGCCTGCTCCGGGTCATATATTTGAGGACAAATATCGCAGAGATCACCAAGACCGTCACTGTCGGTATCCTCCTGTCCTGGATTCGCGGCCAGCGGGCAGTTATCGTCCTCATCACAAATACCGTCGCCGTCACTATCATCACAACTTACAGGGTTGCAGCCTGCCCCCAGGGCGCCGATCGGGCTTCCGCCGTTATAGGCATAAGCCGCCAGAGGAGAAGTTTCCTGGAGATGAAAATCACCATCATCGACATTGCAAAATAGAGGGTCAACATTGACATTACCGACACCAGGACCGCTCCAGCCGCCGTCAATATCGCAGTATGAAACCACCACCGGGGTGGGTGGTTGACCGTAAGCTTCACGGCCACCGCTGACCGCTGAATCGCTCCACAAAATAGACCGCTCAACATTGAGCAGGGCAATTCGGGTGAAAACAGCTCCGCCGTATCCTCCGGCTTTATTTCGATAAAATGTTCCGTACTTTATCTTCAGATTGGTATTGGACGAAGAGATATTAGCCACGGCTCCGCCATTGGCTGAGGATTCATTATAGGCAAAAAGGTTATGGTTGATATCCGGATAAGCCAGGCCGTCGATAGCCACCGCACCACCGGTGCCAGCCTGGTTAGACAGGAAAAAGTTTTCGGTAACAACCGGGTTACCGGCTTTAATATAGATACCCCCGCCGGAAAGAGCCGTGTTTTCATATATCTTGTTATTGCGGATAAGCGGTGCCGCCCCATTAGTGCTTGCAATACCGCCGCCATCACCGGTATTTATACAGGAATATATATTACAGTTCTGAATAGCAGGCGAAGACCCGTCACACAATACACCTGGGGCGGAAACAGTACGGCTAATCGAAAAACCATCGATTATCGCCTGCGGACCTTCTTTTGCAGAAAAGCTGACTATGGGAACAGCCGGGTCAAGCGGTTCAAGAAAAGTTACAGCCGGACCACCAGTAGCCTTCACCAGCACTTCTTTACCGCTGAATACTATATTCTCAATGTACGTTCCGGGTCCGACCAGTATGGTATCACCGTCCGCAGCAATATCGAGAGCATGCTGTACCGAGGCAAATGGAGTTGCTGACATTCCGGTGCCGTCGATATCACTGCCGGACATCGAGACGTGGAAAGATGAAGCCATTGAAAATACCGGCAAAGATATAAAAACCAACATTAAAAGGCTGATTCTGCGTTTCATAATTCCTCCTTTCCCGAGGATTGAAACAATCCGGCGCTGTCATGGTTGTTTTACCCGGACTGGTAATTATTGAACCGGCTTTATCCAGCCTGACAGCCGCTTTTGACCTCAAATAAGTATATCAACCGGTATGCCGAAACTAAGTTAATAAGCAGGACGAAGACAGATAAATTCAAGTTTATGATTTTCAAGTAAATAACATCACCAAAAAGGCTTTGAAAATACCTTTGGAGGTAAGCTTTTAGTAAGGCAAATATTATTTCTGTCCAAAATTTAAAATTTAGTACTTATTTTGAACACTTACAATATCATATTCTAAAAAAAGATTTAATTTTATATGGCTATCAATTAAATCATACTAACTTCAAATCCGGCAGTCTGACATGCTATAATAATGACAAGTTGCCTAATATTTTAATTCATTATACCATACTTCACATGAACTGCCTTCAAAATTGGAGATGAAGAGGTCAAGGTCACCGTCATCGTCAAGGTCACCAACAGCGCTGACCATACTGCCGGCATTACCACCGAATCTTATACCGGAATCGTATAAAATACCCTTTTCGTCATTAAGAAAAATATAGTTGGGCAATCTAAAATTGGTTACCAGAGCATCAAGAATGCCATCGTTGTTTAAATCACCGAAAGCAATATTCCCCCACTTAGTCCGAGGCAGGTTGTTGCGAACTATTGTAAATTTCCCCGTTCCATCGTTTGACAATTGTAAGGTCGGATAAAGATTGTCATTGCCGCCATTAGTGAGCAATATATCGGAATCGCCGTCATTGTCCAGGTCGGCAAATTCCAGAAAACCGCCTTCAGTGGCACTGTCGGCGAGAATCCAGTTCTCGATTAATTTTCCCCGGCCATCATTGAGAAGGACTTTATAACCACTGCCCTCTTCTCGAACGAAAAAATCAAGGTCGCCGTCATTGTCCAGGTCATTGCAGAATCTTCCCGGCAGAGTGGAATCCGAAAGCATAAAATGACCGGTGCCATCATTTTTATACCAGCACCTGATATTGCCGGCATAATTTATCAGAACGTCGAGTACTCCATTATTATCCATATCAAGCAATGACAGGTCAAACATATACTTTGAAGTATCTCCGAGAAAACCATCTGCAGCAATAAAATGGGCATGACCATCATTCAAATAAGGACGGCTGTGCTGAGCGGCGAAAATGATATCGATATCTTTATCTCCGTCAATGTCGCCAATATCCACACCGTGACCGCGATATATCATATTATCCTGTCTTAATGTAAATTGACCATGACCATCGTTAAGCCAAACCTGACCGCATGAGAAAACCGCATCAATGTCGCCGTCGAAATCCAAATCATCAAGTCGAACCACCCGAGTCTGACCGGATCCGAAATCCTGTTTACTTTGAACGAAGTGAACAAGAGCGTTCTTAATTGAATCAGGTTGCAGGATGACACTTTTTAAATCTTCAATTACATCCGTTGAAAACCAGTAATAATTATCACTCTTCAAGTAAATAACATACTTGCCGTCGGGAGTAATAAAGGGATGCCAGGCATTTCCGGTGTTTAGGGATTGTCCCAGCAACACCGCTTCCGTCCAGGCACCTTCCCTTTCTTTAAAACTGACGTAAAGATTCAAACCCTGGTAATTATAAGGATTAGGCCGGTTGGAAGAAAAAATCAGGTAACTACCATCGGGGGCGATTATCGGATTGAGTTCATGCTGGGGACTGTTAATTTTTTCACCCAGGTTTCGGGGAGCAGTAAATTTACCTTCTCTAAACTCGCAGACATATATATCGCCCGTACCATAGCTGTCTTCATATCCCTCACCGATAAAATATAAAGAACCATCTGTGGCAATACAGGGGGCATATTCGTTGCGGTTCGAGTTGACCGGTGTTCCCACATTCACGGGTGAGTCCCAGCCATCTTTTGTCCTCTGAACATACCAGATATCGGATTTTTCATTGCGGTCTTCACCGGCTGTTACGGGGCGGTGTGAGTGGTAATAAATCCGATTGCCATCGGAAGAAAAACTCGGGCTGCCATCGAAGTAATCACTGGCTGGATCCGTAAAGGAAGCTATATGCGGTTTAGTCCAGACTCCGTCTACTTCTTTCATATACCACATGGCTTGAACGGGCATGGCGTGATGGCACCAGAAAACCTCCCGGCCATCGGGTGAAAAAACAATGGAACCATGCGGTGCGAATGGCGTCAGGAGCATATTTTCAGCAAACGGTTGCGGCTGTTTTGAAGGCGGCTGCTGGCTGAGATATTTCCCCTTAGAACCTTCCTGCCGGGATTCATTGCTCAGGGCGTTTTTTCCCCTCAGGTAATTTACCACTGCATCATGCGCCCACAGGGAAGCATAATCCAGAGCCGTTCTTTGATTGATATCGAGAGCGTTGACGTCCACTCCTTTTTCAATCAGTTTTTCGACCTGGTTCAGAAATCCCCGGGCGGCGGCATAGTGAAGCATGGTCATCTGATATTTATTTTTTAGGTTGAAGATTCTAGCCTTATCAATCATTAAATCAGCCAGTGCTTTTTCACGATAAGCAACGGCAAAATAAAACTGCGTCAGACTATCATTGGTATAAGCATCGACATTGGCGTTATGCCTAATCAGAAGTTCTGTTATATCACGGTCGGCATTCCACAAAGCACGTGACAGGGGCGAGATGCCGTCGGGGGCGGAATAATTGACATCACATCCCTTTTCAATCAACATACGACAGAGTTCGGCGTTTCGGCTGTTGGCGGCATAAATGAGAGGCGTCCAGCCATTGCCGGTACTTACATCAATATCGGCACCTCTGCTTAAAAGAAAACTAACAACCTCGATATGTCCGCCGGCACAGGCACCCAGAAGCGGGGTGAAACCGCTGCTGTTACGGCTTGAAATATCAGCCCCATTTTCCAGAAGAATCTCTACGATATGCAGATGGCCGTAGGTTGCAGCGCCGTGCAAGGGAGTGCTGCCGTTGCCGGCGGGGATGCTGATTTCCGCTCCGGCCGATATCAGATATTTAACAACTTCCGGATGATTATTATAAGCTGCCTTGTGTAGGAGAGTGTAGCCCTGGGCGTCTTTTATATTTATCAATTCCGGGCTTTCCTTTAAAAGACTTTTTAGCTGTTCCAGCTCACCCCGCTCGGCAACCGACAGGATATCTGCCGAAGCAACTGGAAGCGACAACAGCACACAAAGGAGCGCAGCAAGTAATATTTTCTTTTTATTATTCACTTTTGTCCTTACTGTTTTGCTTTAATTAAAATATTTTATCAAGGACGAAAAGTAAAAAATAATTGTTTAACATAAAAACGCTAAAGATTAGAATAACTGAAAAAAAGAATAAATTATTTACGCTCGTTCGAGCAATGCCAGGGCTTCGGCGCGGGTGGCGTCCTTGCGCATCATGCCCCGAATAGCCGAGGTCACTATTTTACTGCCGGGTTTTTTTATACCTCTCATGGTCAGGCACAGATGTTCCGCTTCGACCACAATCAGCACTCCTTTGGCGTTGAGGGCGTCCCGGATGGAATCGGCAATCTGCGAGGTCAGGCGTTCCTGCACCTGCAGTCGTTTCGAAAAAATCTCGACCATCCTTATCATATTGGAAAAACCGACCATCTTATTATTCTGGGGAATATAGGCGATATGCACCCGGCCGAAAAACGGGAGCAGGTGATGTTCACATAATGAAAAAAACGAGATGTCTTTCAAAATAATCATCTCGTCTTTATTTTTGGTGGTGTATTTCCGAAGCTCCACTTCCGGGTCCTCGGACATGCCGCTTAACACTTCTTCGTAAAAATCAGCTATTCTTTCCGGGGTATGCGTCAGCCCTTCACGCTTGATATCCTCACCCACCCCATCGAGTATCAACTTGATGCCCCGGATAATTTTCTTGCGGTCGATTCTTTTCTTTTTCATTTACCCGGTTCCGGAGCCGGTTCTTCAACCTTGGTCTTATCGCCCGGCGCTTCGCCAATCAGTTTATCAATTTCACTGCTTTCTACGATTTCTTTTTCCAGAAGCAGGCTGGCCATTTTATGCAGATTATCGATATGGTCGGTCAGAATCCTCCGGGCGGTATCTTCGCCTTTTTCAATAAGAGCTTTTATTTCCTCGTCAATAATTACCGCCGTGGCATCGGAATAGTCCACATTACGGGTCAGTTCCCGTCCCAGGAAAATATGTTCCTCGGTCTTGCCGAACGTTACCGGTCCGAGTTTTTCCGACATGCCCCAGTTGCAGACCATCTTACGCGCCAGCTTGGTAGCTCTTTCGAGGTCATTACCGGCGCCGGTGTCGAGCTGGTTGAAGACAATGAGTTCCGCCACCCGACCGCCCATCAGCACCGCCAGGGTAGCCTCAAGATATTCTTTCGAATGCGTATGGCGTTCATCCACCGGCAGTGACTGTGTCACCCCCAGCGCCATACCGCGCGGGATGATGGTCACTTTATGAATGGGGTCGGCCTTGGGTAAATACTTCGAAACCAGGGCGTGACCGGATTCGTGGTAAGCGATAATTTTCTTCTCTTCTTCGGCAATAACCAGCGACTTCCTGGCGGTACCCATCAAAACCTTATCCTTGGCTTCCTCGAAATCTTCCATTTCAACCGCGTTCTTGTTGCGGCGGGAAGCCAGCAACGCCGCTTCGTTGACCATATTGGCCAGGTCGGCACCCGACATGCCGGGTGTGCCGCGGGCCAGCACTGATAAGTTGACATCATCCCCCAGTTTTATTTTTCTGACATGGACGGCCAGAATACCTTCCCGACCCTTTACATCCGGCGTGGCCACGACTATCTGGCGGTCGAACCGCCCGGGTCTTAAAAGAGCCGGGTCGAGAACATCCGGACGGTTGGTGGCGGCAATCAGGATAACTCCTTCATTGGATTCAAAACCATCCATCTCCACTAAAAGCTGATTGAGGGTTTGTTCGCGTTCGTCATGGCCACCGCCCAGGCCGGCGCCCCGCTGACGACCGACAGCATCGATTTCATCTATGAAAATTATACAAGGGGCATTTTTCTTGCCCTGGTCGAAAAGGTCGCGTACCCGGCTGGCCCCGACCCCGACGAACATTTCCACAAAATCCGAACCGGACATCGAGAAAAACGGTACCCCGGCCTCTCCGGCAATAGCCCGTGCCAGAAGGGTCTTACCCGTACCGGGCGGTCCCAGAAGTAACGCTCCCTTGGGTATTTTACCACCCAGTTTCTGGAATTTGCCGGGCTCTTTCAAAAACTCGATAATTTCCTGGAGTTCTTCCTTGGCTTCATCCGCTCCAGCCACGTCTTTAAAAGTTACTTTCGGGCGTTCATCGGTCAGAAGTTTGGCTTTGCTTTTACCGAAAGAAAACAGCCCCTTGGGACCACTGGCACCCTGCATCTGGCGCAGGAAAAACAGCCAGATTAAAACCAGGAAAAGCCACGGCGCCACGGAAATTAAAACCGAGAAGAAATCCGGTCCGCGTACTTTGGCAATAATTTTAGCCCCGTTCGCCTCCAGACGATTCACCAGTTCATAGTTGTTATCTTCAAAAGGAATGCGCGATTTAAAACGGGAAAACTTCTGGGTAGAATTGGTCGAGGTAAACAACTTGGCTTCTTTGAGTTTGCCCTCTATCTCCCGGTCGGTGAAAGTCACTTCGAGGATATTGGCTTCATCCATCTCCTGAACAAATTCAGTGTAAGTAATCTCGGCCATGTCCTTATTGAAGCCGGAATAATAAGTATAAATGACAATAATAACCAGGAACAATCCCAGCCAGAAAATAAGTGACTTACCCGGTCCCCGCCAGACCCCCGGTTCTTTGGGGCCTTCATTTTTATTTTTTCCCGGATAGGGGAAACGGTCTTTTTTATTATCCAGATTGGCCATTGTTCTCCAAAAAAGTTCCTTTACCAGTTATACCCTGCGTGGAGGGTATAATTCAATATATCGGTATAATATATCAAAAATTAGCTGTCAATTACCCGCCCGATAAACGGCAGGTTCCGGTACATCTGGGCATTATCCAGACCGAAACCGATAACAAATTCATTACCGATTGAAAAACCCTTATATTTTATATTTATCTTAACCCGGTGGCTGGCCGGTTTATCTAAAAGTGTAACAACCTCCACCGAAGCAGGTTCCATTTTCGTTATTTTCTGCACAATCACCGAGGCGGTTCGGCCGGTATCGACAATACCCTCCACCACCAGGACATGACGGCCCTTCAGCGGTATCGAAACCCCCCCGCCGATAACGATATCATCTTCTCTTCTGATACCATGACGGTACGACGCTGCGGAAATAAATTCTACTTCCACCGGTAATTTAATATGCCGCATCAAGTCCGCCATAAAGACAATACACCCCTTCAAAACTCCCAGCATGACCAGAGATTCCCCGGCATAATCGGCACTTATACTTTCGCCCAGTTGAATGATACGCTGGTTAATCTTCTTCTGATCCAGCATAAGTTCAAAAGGTTTGAACTCGGCTTTTTTCCCTTGCACTGACTTCAATGGTCAAAACCTTCTCTGTTTGATGGTCTACTTTTACCCGGTCGGCAATTTCATATCCGACCAGCCAGATAATACCTTCCTTATCACATACCACCGGGATTTCGTCCCGGTAAACGACAGGAATTTTCTTATCGGTTAAATAATCTCCTACTTTTTTCGTACCTTTAAGTCCCAGCGGAACAAAACGGTCACCCGGCCTGATATTACGTACCGTCAAAGGCGGGTATATTTGTCCGCTGTCAAGCGTTACCACTTTCGACCGTTTTTCCCGGTTCAATCTTACGGAACTTTTAATACCCTGACGAAGTGTAAAATTTAATCTCAAGTTTTCCAACTTGAGAGGCCTGTCAATCGCCAGAACACCCGCGAATACTATCTTTTTACGCCTATAAATTACCAGTTCTTCTTCAGCGATAACCGCCTGTAAACCGTCTGCTAAAGTCAAAGTTCGGTAACCCAAGCCGAGCAGGCGGTCAACACTTTCTTTATCCGGCGTCAAGTTCTTTTCGGACAATAACTTTAAGCAATATCGTACCAGCCGGCGTTTCAGCCATAAATCATAACTTCTAAAACGTTCTAACGCAACCACTAATTTTCCGCCGGGTGTAATATTTACTGTTTTCTTAACATATTTTTTCACTACCTGTTCCAGAAACCGTTCTTCCTCACCTGTTATCTCCGATAAATTCAAAAGAGCCCGGTCAACCCGGGGATTAATTCTTTTTCGCATCCGGGGAAGAAGTTCATTCCGGATATAATTGCGGCTGAAATCCATCCCGATATTCGACTCATCCAGGCAGAAAGCAAGCTTATTTTTTTTCAAATATGCCAGGATGTCTTTTTTGGTGAAATCATAAAGGGGACGGATATATTTATCCCTCATAATCGGAATCCCCGCCACACCGGCGGAACCGGTACCTCGAAGAATGCGAAATAACACCGTTTCCACCCGGTCATCGGCATGATGCCCCAGGGCAATTTTATCGTAACCATCCTCGGCCGCCAGCAGGTCAAAAACCTCATAGCGAAACTCGCGGGCGGTCTCTTCGAGCCCTTTTTTTCTCTTTTTAGCCAAAGCCGGAATATTTTCAGAAACAATATCCAGTTCAATTCTATACTTATCGCATAACTTTTGACAGAATTCTTCCTCGAACCGGGCGGCTTTTTTCCTGATTTGATGATTAATATAAACAGCGTTAATATTAAGCTTCATCTCTTTCTGTACCTGGCTTATAAGGTGCAGCAAAGCCACCGAGTCCGGTCCTCCGGAAAGACCGATTAAAACCGCATTACCGTTTTCAAGAAGTTTATTTTCCCTGACGGTATTTTTAAAAACCTTCAACCAGTCCATACTATTAAGATAATAAAAAAAAATTTTTTGGAACTTATAAAATAATCCGGTCTTTTTCATGGCCGATGACACAATACTTGACCTGCCCGGAATAAGATTCTATATTCCCCTTTTGCCAAAAGGAAAGATTTTATGGCTGATGAGTTCAAACAATCCGAAGTTACCCCCGAACTGGTTCTAAGCCATGGGTTAAACGACGAGGAATATGCCCGAATAAGGCAAATCCTTGGGCGGGAACCGAATTTTACCGAACTGGGGATTTATTCGGTGATGTGGTCGGAGCACTGTTCTTATAAAAATTCCATCGCCCTTTTAAAAACCCTTCCCCGCGAGGGCGACAACCTTCTGGCCAAGGCGGGCGAAGAAAATGCCGGTGCGGTGGATATCGGCGATGGTCTGGCGGTGGTTTTCAAAATCGAATCGCACAACCATCCGTCGGCTATTGAACCCTACCAGGGAGCGGCAACCGGGGTGGGCGGTATACTTCGCGATATCTTTACCATGGGCGCTCGGCCTATCGCCTCACTTAATTCCCTGCGTTTCGGTTCCCCTGAAAATCCCCGGGTACGATACCTGGTGGACGGGGTGGTACGGGGCATCGGCGATTACGGCAATTCCTTCGGCGTCCCGACGGTGGCTGGAGAAGTCTTTTTCGACGAGGCTTATACCGGAAATCCGCTGGTTAATGCCATGGCTGTCGGGCTGGTCAAAACCGACGGGCTGGTTTCCGCCGTGGCGAAAGGTGAAGGCAACCCGCTGATGATTGTCGGGTCCAAAACCGGCCGGGACGGTATCCATGGCGCCACCTTCGCCTCCGAAGAACTCAGCGCCGCCTCGGAAGCCAAACGTCCCTCGGTGCAAATCGGCGACCCCTTTACCGAAAAACTGCTTCTTGAAGCCACCCTTGAAATAATCGAAAAAGGCTTGATTGTCGGTATCCAGGATATGGGCGCCGCAGGCATTACCTGCTCATCATCGGAGATGTCCGCAAAAGGCAAATCGGGCGTGGAATTGCATTTAGACAAAGTTCCGGTACGGGAAAACGGCATGACGCCTTATGAAATACTTTTATCCGAATCACAGGAACGGATGCTCGTTTGCGTTAAAAAGGGTAAAGAAAATGCTGTCCGAGAAGTGTTCGACAAATGGGGTCTGGATTCAACTATCATTGGTCATGTAACCGCCGATGGTCTTATGACCTGTAAACTTAATGGTCAGATTGTTTCTCAGGTACCTTCTGAAACCCTGGTACTCGGTGGAGGTGCGCCGGTTTATCACCGTGAGACTAAAAAACCCCAATACATCGATGAACTGGCAAAAATAAACCTCAACGATTACCCCCTTGATAAAAACTGGAATGAGGTTTTGTTTACTCTCATCGGGTCTCCCAATCTCTGTCACAAAGGCTGGGTATTTGAACAGTATGACTCGATGGTGCGCACCAACACGGCGGTCGGACCGGGCTCAGATGCGGCGGTGCTAAGAATCCGTAAAACGGATAAAGCCCTGGCGATGGTTACCGATTGTAATGGTCGCCATTGCTATCTCAATCCGCGGGTGGGTGCGATGAACGCTGTTGCCGAAGCCGCCCGGAATATCGTTTGCTCCGGGGGGCAACCGCTGGCCATTACCAACTGTCTTAATTTTGGTAATCCCTATAAACCTGAAATTTATTATGGTTTTGCCGAAGCCGTGGCCGGTATGGGCGAAGCCTGCCGGATCCTCGGTACACCCGTGACCGGCGGTAATGTCTCTTTTTACAACGAAGATCCCAAACGGGCGGTTTTCCCCACGCCGACTATCGGCATGGTGGGACTGGTCGAATCCACCCGACATATCACCACCCAGTGGTTTAAAGACGAAGGTGATGTTATTTTCCTGCTGGGAGAAAACCGTGAAGAACTGGGTGCATCCGAATACTTACAAATAATTTTTCATCAACTCAAAGGCGCCCCACCGGCGGCGGATTTGAAATTTGAAAAGAAACTTCAGGATGCTCTGCTTGAAACTATTCGTAAAGGAATAATAAAATCAGCGCATGACATAAGCGATGGCGGGTTGGCGATTGCCCTGGCTGAATGCTGTATTTCAAATAATGATAATCAAATCGGCGCCACGCTCAAACTTGATGATAAAATCCGTACCGATTGTTTGCTGTTTGGCGAAGCACCTTCAAGAATAATTATTACTTGTTCACCTGAATTTTCTGACGATATCGAAAATTATTTTAATAAAAACAGGCTACCGATAGCGAAAATTGGCGAAGTCGGTGGCATAAGATTGAAAATAAACGATTACCTTGACGCTCCCCTTGAAAAACTATCCGACACCTATTATAACAGCATGAACCGTTTCATGGAGCGCATCGAAAAGTAAATCGTAAGTCGAAATCTTGCAGAGTTTCGACACAGCTTTCGTACGTCGAAACCCTTGTGGTTTCGACACAGCTTTCGTAGGTCGAAACCCTTGTGGTTTCGACAACTGTTGAAAGTTCCGTCAGGTCTTGTCTGTCCAGTCGGATGTGACCTGACGGTTTTAAAAATATCATTTGGAAACAATCATGGCCCTGTATATATTCTCCGATGCTCATCTTGGTTCTTCGAATTCTGAAAACGAGAACCGTAAAATTCAAATGATAGAAAAATTGTTCGAGCTGGTCAAAATCGATGGCGACCGGCTGGTGATACTGGGTGACCTTTTCGATTTCTGGTTTGAATACAAACACACCATGCCCAAAGACCATCACAAGGTCCTTTTTATGCTGTACGACTTAAAAAAACAGGGGATTGCTATTGACTATATAAGCGGCAACCATGATTTCTGGATGGACGATTTTTTTGAAAAACATATCGGCATCGAGGTTCACCGGGACATTTTTGATTTGGAATATAACGGTAAGAAAATACATTTCATCCATGGCGATGGTCTGGCTCCCGCCGACCGGGGATACCGCCTGTTAAAACGGATTCTTCGTAACCGCCTCAATATCTGGCTTTATCGAAAACTGCCGCCTGATTGGGCCATCCCGCTGGCTAAATATGTCTCCGGGTCATCGCGCGATTATACAACCCGCCGTGACCATACCTTCGCCCCGGCTTATGAAAAATATGCGAAAGAAAAATTAAGTGAGGGCTATGATATTATCATCATCGGGCATCTTCACATCCCGGTTTACGAAAAATATGAAAACGGCATTTACATCAACACCGGCGACTTCATCACCCATTTCAGCTACGCCCGCATGCAGGACGATATTATTATGCTGGAATTCTTGACAAAATAACCCCTTTAAGTGTAAGTCTAATGTCGGTATTTTTTTAGTTCTGTCAGGTCCTTTCTCCGCCTTGGCGGGGATGAGACCTGACAGCCTCTTATATACCTTGACAGGTATAACGGTGCGTTATATCTTTAATATGTGTCCAAACTTAAAAGATATTTTAACCGGAGAGAATAAGAATAATAGTCAGCAGCACGGAGCTCCTGGCCTGCTCTGGCTGGAATTTCTGAAGGAATGAAATCTACTCCCCCCGCTCAACTTTCATTATCCAGATATCCCTGTTGTCGTTAAGGTCTAAGGTAAAGGCCAGCCAGTTGCCGTCGGGAGACCAGTTCGGCCAGCCAATATTTCCGGGTGTGGACAAATGCCGCGGTTGGCTCC
>JAQUSF010000094.1 GCA_028715215.1 Candidatus Zixiibacteriota bacterium | reverse complement strand
TCGTTTCCATGGGCAGGGGTAATGACGGCAACGCCTTTACCGCCAGCTGGGTTTCCCAGGTGAGTTCCGTACCGCCGATGGTCATGATTGCCGTAAACAATAAACACCAGTCGGTTCCGATGCTGACAGAGCACGGGGCTTTTGTGGTTAATTTTGTCGGCCGGGACCATGAGTCCATCGCCAAGAAATATTACGGACCGGCGGAATCCGGTTACGGTAAGTTGAAAACCGCCGATATTGAATCCTCACCGGTTACCGCTACCCCGCTCTTGAACGGTATGGAAGGTTACCTTGATTGTAAAATCGTCAATACGATCATAACCGGAAATCATACGGTTTTTATTGCTGAAGTCCTGGCGGCTTATATTGACGATGTCGATGCTGTTCTGATGAATTCATATAACAGCAAACTCCGATATGCCGGGTAACGAGCGCCCCGGTTGATATGTCTGTGATAAACTTTATCAAGCGGCGGGGTTTCCTGTTCCTGGCCGCTTTTATTATTCTCGCCGCGGGGCGGACATTGGTGCCCGCTGAATGTGAAGAAACGGTCGTCATCGATTCCACGGTGTACCGGGTGCCGCCGCGCTGGTGCGGACATAAAATCGATTCCGCCGATATCGCCGATAGAAACCGCCTGGTGAGGTTACCCCGGGAGTTGTGTTACGAGGATTACCGTATTTATATTCTGCCGGAGACCCGCGAAGCCTTGTTAAAAATGGCTGCGGCTGCCCGTAAAGACAGTATCACGCTGATAATCGATTCCGGGTTTCGTTCGGCCGCTTACCAGCGGCGAATTATCGAAAGACGCCTGGCGGAAGGTGAGCCTTTTGAAAAGATTGTCAGATTTGTCGCCCCTCCGGGATATTCCGAGCATGAAACCGGCCGGGCGGTTGATTTTGTTCCCAGTGAAGCACTCTTTGCCAAAACCCCCGCTTATCAGTGGCTGAAAAAAAATGCCGCCGCTTTCCATTTCTATGAAACCTACCCTGAATCCGGAAATAGCCTCAAACCCTGGGAAGCCTCGCACTGGTGTTATTGTCCCGGCAAATAATTGCTTTGAGAAGTTCGCCTTTATTTCTCGTCCTTTTTTGTCGATAATTAAAATAATCATGAAATATAAAATCGATTATAATGATGCTGTCCTTGAGTTTATGGAAAACCGGGGGCGGGCTTTTCTCGAGGCGGAAGACCCGGTCGATGCTCTTAAGAAAACCCGGGAGATGTTTCCATTATTACGTGAGGAAGCGGTACGGACACTGGGAATGGACCAGTACCTGGTTACTTTCAAAGTAGATTTTCCGTACCGCCGCGGTTTAATGAAAGAGATTCAAAAAGCGGTCAGGTATGTAACCAGCAGCAGGCTTTACCGGGGAGCACGACTGGTCGACCGTTATATCCTGGCTCATATCCGCAAAGTGACCGGCAAACCCCGGTGGTTAAGGATAGATGATATCAAGGAAGAAATCCGCGCTCTGCGACGCGCGGCGGTGGTTGCCCGCGAGGTTCCTAATATAGTTGATTTTATCGATTGGGATATTTGTATCTATAATTACATCGAATTAAACTCCAAAGAAGGTCATAAGAGCCGCATTATTAGAAAAGTTAAAACCCGCAAGACGGCTTCATAATTTACTTTTTCATAGTACTTTCATATATCCATACTCCTGTAAAAAAAAATTTAATTGAGGAAAATCTAAACGAAAAACAATGGTAAGTCATTGTTAGCCAATATAATAAATCTCAATCACTACAGCCTTTTTTGTTGCTTTTAACCAATAAAATTCTTAATATGACTTACTGATTTAATGCTGGATTTGCCTTTAAAATAAAGGATTTTTAATGACTCTGGAGCGTCAGAAAATAGAGACTGTTTTTCTTGAAGAGGAGATGAAATCCTCCTATCTCGATTATTCCATGTCGGTGATAACCAATCGTGCCCTTCCGGATTATCGTGATGGTCTGAAACCTTCCAATCGCCGCATTTTAGTGGCTATGAATGATTTGAACCTGGCTCCGGGCCGGCCGTTCCGCAAGTGTGCCAAGATTGCCGGCGATACCTCAGGTAATTACCACCCTCATGGCGAGCAGGTGGTGTATCCCACGCTGGTACGAATGGCGCAGGATTTCAATATGCGTTACCCCTTGATTCAGGGCCAGGGGAATTTCGGCTCTATTGATGGTGATGATGCCGCGGCGATGCGTTACACCGAAGCCCGCCTGACGCCCATTGCCATGGAACTTCTGGCTGACCTTGAGAAAGAAACCGTTGATTTCATGCCCAACTATGACGGCACGCTCCAGGAGCCGAAAGTATTACCGGGTAAATTTCCCAACCTGATTTGCAACGGCAACGCCGGGATAGCGGTCGGTATGGCAACCAATATTCCGCCGCATAACCTTAATGAAATCGCCCGGGCGGTTATTATGGTTATCGACGAACCGGAATGTACCAATGATGACTTGATATCTCTGGTGCCCGGTCCCGATTTTCCCACCGGCGGCATCATCAACGGCCGCGAGGGCATCCGCGAGGCATACCTGACCGGTAAGGGACATATTCTGTTGCGGGCGAAAGTGGTCACCGAACATTCCAAAAACGGCAAGGAAGCCCTGATTGTCACCGAAATCCCCTATCAGGTCAATAAATCCAACCTCCTGGAAAAAATAGCCGAGCTCGTCAGGGATAAAAAGGTTGACGGTATTTCTGATTTGCGCGATGAATCCGACCGCGACGGCATGCGTATCGTCATCGAACTGCGGCGCGATAAACCCGCCGAGATAGTGTTGAACCAGCTCTATGCCCACACCATGCTCCAGACGACCTTCTCGGTTACGATGCTCGGGCTGGACCGGGGCGTTCCGAAGCTGTTTACCCTCAAGGAAATTATCCAGGCGTTCGTTGACCATCGTCATGAAGTCATCGTCAGGCGGACGAAATTCGATTTATTCAAAGCCGAGGAGCGGGCGCACATACTCGAGGGCTATAAAATCGCCCTGGACAATATCGACGCGGTCATTGAGTTAATCAAGAAATCCAAGGATACTCCGACCGCCCACGAAGGCTTGATGAAAAAATTCAAGCTGTCTGATAAACAGGCGACAGCCATCCTGGAAATGCGCCTGGCGCGGTTGACCGGCCTGGAGCGGCAGAAAATCGAGGAAGAGTACCTGGCGCTTATCAAAAAAATCAGCGAACTGAAAGCCATTCTCGAATCCCGAACCATGCGCCTGCAGATTATCAAGAACGAAACATCGGAGCTGGCGAAGAAATACGGCGATGACCGCCGCACCGAAATACAGGACGCCGCCGAAGAGCTGACGGTGGAGGATTTGATTGCCGAAGAAGACATGGTTATCACTATCTCGCACCTCGGTTATGTCAAGCGGCTGTCGGTCACGGCGTACCGTCGCCAGCAGCGCGGCGGCCGGGGCGTGATCGGAATCGAGACCAAGGAAGAAGATTTCGCCGAGCATCTTTTTATCGCCTCCACGCACGACTATATCATGTTTTTCTCCAACAAGGGCCGCTGTTACTGGGTGAAAGTGCACGAGATTCCCATCGGCGGCAAACTGGCCAAGGGTAAGCCGATTGTCAACATGTGCCAGATGGACAAAGGCGAAGCCATCACCGCTTTCTGCCGGGCGCGGGAATTTTCGCCGGAGATGTTTGTCGTGATGGCTACCCGTAACGGCATTATCAAGAAAACCGGCCTGGACGCTTTCTCCAACCCGCGCGTCACCGGCATAAACGCCATCAACCTGCCCGAGAAAGGTGATGAGCTTATCGAGGCG
Organism: Candidatus Zixiibacteriota bacterium; assembly: GCA_028715215.1. Classification (GTDB taxonomy): domain Bacteria; phylum Zixibacteria; class MSB-5A5; order GN15; family FEB-12; genus JAFGNW01. Next base: position 9,486 of record JAQUSF010000094.1, on the reverse strand, counting down.
GTTATCACCGACGGCAGTTATGAAATTATCCTGGCAACCCGCCGGGGCATGGCCATTCGCTTCCCGGAGGACAAGGTTCGCCCGATGGGGCGCTCGGCCTACGGCGTCAAGGGCATCAACCTGGGCAAGGGCGATTATGTCATCGGCATGGTGGCGGTTAAACGCAACAGTTCCCTCCTGGTTGTTACCGAGAACGGCTATGGTAAACGGACCTCGATTGACGATTACCGCATCACCAACCGAGGCGGCAAAGGCGTGATAAATGTCAAGACCTCGGAACGCAACGGCGAGGTGGTCTCGATTAAGGAGGTTCTTGACGATGACGAGCTGATTCTTATCACCAAGCACGGTATCGCCAACCGTCAGGCGGTGAAGGAAATCAAGGTGATAGGCCGCAACACGCAGGGCGTGAGATTGATCACGCTTAAAGGCGGCGACAAAGTCACCGACGTCGCCCGCGTGGTCAAGGAAGAGTAGAAAAATACTATTATAGTCCTCTTTTAATAATATATTTTTTTCTTAGTCAGATATTGACAATTACAGGGAAATGTATTATCATTTTCAGGCGTTGGGAGATGTCCCTTATAAAATAGTATCCTTATAAGAGTTTTTGCTGATAAGGAGGGGTTAAAATTGCCAGTAGAATCTCTAAAAAACATAGCTAAAGCTACCTTACCTTTTGATCTTCCTCTTGGTTTGTATCTTCTTCAAAAAAATGGAGAGTTTGTAGATTGTAATACTCGTCTTCGTGAGATACTGGAACTTCCCGAAGGTGAAATAAAGGCAAATATTGCAGATTTTTATAAAAATTCTAAAGATAGAGAGCGTCTCTGCAAAATGGCTGATGAAGCTGACCCGCCAGGTAGTTTTATTGAGAATCAAAAAGTATGCTTTAAAGTAAAGAATCAAGATAAGTGGGTAGAAATTACCTGCCGAGCACATTTTAAACCAGGGGTTGGAAAAATAGTTAGTAATATTATTGGTTATGAAGGATACATCAGAGATATAAATGAAGAAGAAGGATTGAGGAATCTATTTGAGCAGGTACCTACCGGTGTTTACAGGTTGGACAAAGACGATAAATTAATATTAGTTAATAAAGCTTTAACTAAAATGTTAGGTTACGATAATGAAGAGGAATTACGTGACAGATCAGTACGCCAATTTTACGCCGATCCAACACTTGAAGACGAAATCCAGAAAGAACTAATTCAAAAAGGTTTCATTGTTAACAGGCAGGTTGAATTGGTAAAGAAAAACGGAGAGAAAATACTGGTAAAAGTAAATGCTACTGCGATAAAAGATTATGAAGGTCAGTATGCTGGTCGTGAAGGTATTATACTGGATGTTACTACAGAAGCTACATATCGTCATATTTTAGATGAAATGCCTATTGGTACATATATTATAAGAAATAATGATAAAGATGAAGCAATTATAACAGCATGTAATAATGCTTTTGCGACAATTTTTGGTTATGAAAAAGCAGAAGATATTCAAGGTCATAAAATAGCGGAACTTTATATGCACCCTGATGACCAAGATGAATTTGTTCAAATGTTATATAAAGCAAAGAATAATGATGAAGCGCTTGTAAGTTATCCCATACGTGCAAAGAAAAAAGATGGAAGTGAAGTCACAATAGAGGTACATGGGCGACTATCAACTAATCATAAAGGGAAAGTAATTGGAAGGGTAGGGGCTGTAAGAGATATATCCGAGGAGGTTGTATTATTTGATTTAAAGGAAGATGTCGGAAGGACTTTACATGTTTACAGTTCTACATTGATGATGATTGAGCATGCTTTAAATCCTGTTCGAGTATATTTAAAAAGGGCTCCTTTCGACATTAAAGAAACTGTGTTTGAATATGATTCTGTTACATTTAATCATTTGGCAGAGTTATTAAAAAATCATTTAGAAGAATTATTAAATATGTATGGAACTAAAGATAATTTTAATAATTCTTTTTTAAAATCACAATTTGAGAATTTAATAATTGAGTTATTGAATTTAAAAGATTACAAGGAAAGAATAAAATATTGGGTACTACAAGTACCGGGACTTCATGACACGGCGACTAATATTTCAAATATTTGCGATAAATTACTTCTTGATGATGAGATACTTGACTTAAAGCTTGGTGATGTTTTAAAAGCATCCGAGGATCTGGAGAGGTTTTGTAACATAATTACCTTAAAGGATATTGAAATAAGTGTTTTAGAATCCGACCATCAAGTAAGCACTTTTAGAGACTACGTAACGTTTCATAAAAAAACCCAAGAATCAAAAGAATCTCATTCAATACATAATTTAATTCAGCAAGCAATTAAAGATCACATTGAATTTGCTCGAGTAAAGAAAGTAGATATAGAATACGAAGAACCTATGCGGAAGTATATGGTTAGAATTTCAAGAAGGCATTTGACACGAGCTATTTCGAATCTTATTCATAATGCTGTAAAATATAGCTGGACCAAACAAAGGAAAAACCAACCGTAAAAATACAATTAAAAGTATATGCAAATGATTTATTTATTGAGTTTAGTAACTGGGGTGTACCCATAACGAAAGAAGAACTTGAGAAGGAATTAATATTTCAAGTCGGTTATAGAGGATTATATTCGAGAGATAGAGGGAGATTGGGAACAGGTATTGGTTTACCGGATGCTCGACAGGTCGCTCGTCAACATGGTGGTGATATTACAATAACATGTGTATCTGCTGCCGGAGATAAAACCGGAAGGGATACTTATAAAGATTCAGAAAAATATTCAGATCCTTATTTAACAATAGTAACTTTAAAATTACCACTAGAACGTATTGAATGAGGTATTTATATAATGAGAAAAAAAGTGTTATGGATAGAAGATGGAGCTTTGTTTGAAGCTCAACATTTGACTGGTCCTGTATTTAATAGTAGAAAATATGATCTGGATATTGCTTTGACAATTTCAGATGCGGAACGAGAGTTATTTAATAATGAGTATGACATAATAATTGTGGATATCAGAATGGATCCCGGAGATATGCCAAAATGGATTAAGTTGTATCAAAATGCGGGAAGAGATAAATTACATGCTCGTCTTGGCTTAATGTTATTATATGCTTTATTTAAAAATGATGAAGAAAATAATATATTAAAAGTAGTTCCGAAATGGATAGAAACAAAAAGGTTTGGTATTTTGACAGTAGAGAATTATAAGGAGTTGGAAGATAATCTAAAAGAACTGGGTCTTGAATCAATTCCTTTCAAGCAGAAATCTGCGAGGTTAAAGGCAACCGCTCTTCTAGAGATAATTGAAGAGGTTGAAAAGGAAATATGAGTTCTGAATTATTATTTGAAACCGCACGAACATTTTTGATAGTTAATACGGCTCTACTTGTTTTTTCAGTTGGTATTCCTAGTTTAGTGATTCAACTTACTATTCCTGAAAAACTTAGGTACTTTATTCAAAAATATTTTGTATCAATATTCGGTTTGTTTTTAGTAATTCCTTTAATCATCGTTACAAATTCATTACTATTGACATTTTATCTTTATCCAAAAGGAACTCTTATTCCCTTAAAACCCTTTCTAGGAAAATGCGCAGGTTATTGCCTTTTTATTTGTATAGTACTTAGTATTATTGGATGGGTTTGGTATTTATTGAAACCCATCATGGCTAAACTTACTATGAGACTCCGTAAAGAAATGGAAAAACAATTTAAAAAGAAAGGTACATTAGATATAGAGTTAATGGAAAGCATTATTGATATAGGAGTTTATGGAGAACCAAATAATCAGAAGGCATTAGTAATAAGAGAATTTAGCAAACTAATTCAGTATGTTCAGAAAAGTCATCATAAAAATAAAAAATATGAAGGAAAAGAGTTAGGAATTCTACTAAGAAATTATGATAAAATAATAATCAATAGTTACTCACCAGGTGATGATAAAAATTTCAATGATTCGTTGAAAATTATTACAAATATTATTGGAAATTTAAAAAAAGAAAATAGATTGGATAGCTTAGATTACCAATATGCTGTTGAATTATTGAAAAGAATTGGGAAAAAATCTATAGAAAAATGTACACGAAGTACTTGCCAATGTATTATTGAGTTATCAAAAAATGATGCAGATATTTTATTTAGCCTTGGTGTCTTAGCTTTAAAATATAATAGATTTGAAATTTTTAAAACTATCCAACATAAACTAGAATCACTAGCGGAAAAGAAAGGTTTAAAACAAAATGAAGAAACTGCATATCTTCTTGGTATGTTGTCACATATAAGAAAGGTAGAAAGCCAAGCTATGAGGGATCTTGCTAATTCCTACCTTGAAACAAACAAGAATATATTTGAACCATCGCTAATCTCATGCATGGTACATGCCCGGGATTTTCATGAACGGTTTGACACCAAAGATAATATTAATCAATTGATAAAACATTTTAATAACAAAATAACCATATCTCTTGTTATTTAACTTTTATTTGACCTAGATCATATATAAATACTTCTCTTAGAATATAACAAGACATATATAGTCTTGTATACTAAATAAATTTACCTCAAAGCCGACCTTTATAGTATAATTTTAATTACATTTTAAACAATGGATTTAATACCTTTGTCAAAGGAATGACTAAAATGTTTTTTAGTAAATCACCCTCGTCTTATGAAAAGCACTTGGAGCGCCGGGTTCGAGAGATTAAGCGTAAGGAAAAACGTATTTCAGCCAGTCAATTATCGATTGGCTTAAACGCCAGTCCATCGCTTATCTCTAAAATTCTGAGAAGAATCGGCTGATAGTATAAAAGCACAAATCTTTAGGTGTTTTGATAACTATAATACATTGATATTTCTCTGCTCACCATCGCCACTTGATGCCTATGGTCGGCAGGATGCCGGCGTCGTAGATGTAGCCCGAGGCGGCGTTGATGATCGGGTTGGCATGATTGGTGACATTACTCACTGCAAAAAACAGCTCGATGTTTTTCACGCTGTAATTACCGTAGAAATTTAAAGAAATATTGGTCGGGAACTGCTCCGAATTTTCCATCGCTATCACCGAATGGAAATATTCCCGGGTATAGGTTCCCGCTTCGCTGTACACCAGCATCGGCCGCGAAGGCGTGTAGGGGTACCCGGAACGTACCTGCAATTCACTCCCGATTGAAAGCCGCCGCCCGACCCGATAATCGATTTTCGCCAGAAACTTGTGCGGCGCGTTGAGTTCGTAAGGAATATTTACACCATTGTCCAGACGGTAAGCATGGGTACAGGCATAGGACGCCCGGAAATCCAGGCGGTCAAAAATAAATTTTGTCTTTTCATAACTTAAAGAACCGCCATAAAAACGGGCTTCGCCCGCAGACTGCACCGAGATGAAATCCTCAGTTATGGAACCATCCTTTTGGTAAACTTCATCGAAATCCGGCGTAACCAGGGGAAGGTTACGGATGTGTTTGGCAAACAGGCTGACCTGTAACGACCTGTCGGTCCACTTTACCGATACCAGGCGGGTTTTAATGGGTCGAAGTTTATTCAGGTCGGCATTGATTAATATCTGGTACGGTTCCAGGATGTTGTTGGCCGGGCTTTCGGCGAATGTCCCGGCAAAAATTTTCAGGCGGCTTTGCTCACCGGTGCGGAAAGTCACGGCCTGCCGCCACATAAGGTGCCCGCGTTCGGCCAGGTTTTTGAAAAATTCCGCCCTCAACCCGCTTTCAATATTAAACCAACTGCCGTCGCGGGTGACGGCGATATAGACGGCATCGTTGAGAATACTCTCGCGCTTGTAATAGGCCGCGTAAGTTTCGTTCAGCGCCTGCTGGTAAACATAGGGATTGTCGCTGTTGGTGAAGGGTGGAAGGAAATTCCAGTTGTGCTGGTTCATGTCGATTTCGTTGTAGGATACGTATTCAAGTTGATTGCCTAAATCGACCTGAAACTTATCAGCCAGGTAGCACAGTTCCAGATTGGCCAGGTTGGTCTTGCGCTTTTCACTCAGATTTAAAAAGACTTTGGAACCGGCTTGTTCGGTTTCCGGGAGAGCGTGGTAAGTCTTCTGGCTTCTTTTCTGGGCGGTGCTCAGTTTGAAAAGCAGCCGGTCAAACAGGGCGTCGAAACGCACCGCCAGGTATTGTTCGTCGGTGCTCTGGAAAGTCCGGACATTGTCAGTCGAGTTGACCGCGGAAGCGGTGTTATATGAGAGGTAGTCACGGACATAATACTGGTCGGCCATAAGGCGGTAATTAGAGGAGAGTTTTATCCCGGTGAACATGAAAAAATCGGCGAAATTAGTTGGCGGCAGGGTCTGACGGTCGGACGAGATATCGAAATTTTTTACGATTTTATCCAGTACTGATTTGCGAACACTGACGGTAAGAAACGATTTTTCATTTCCAACCGAGCCGGCTCCCGTAGCCTCGATGGTGGAAAAATTCATTTCAAAGCGGTGGTGTTTCGTGAAGGAAGCGGGCGTGCCTAGCTCGATAGCCGAGGGTTGGGCGTAGCGGGCACGGGTACCCTGCGGGTAAAATGTTATTTCATCAACCATGGTCGCCGGGATAACGGTGAACATCCCGTAATGGTTCGGGTCGGTGCCCAGAAGCAAACCGTTGAGATAATATTTGGGATTGGTGCCGTTAATACGAATTTGTGAACTGTGAATTGAACCCTGGCGGCTGATTTCCGGCGCCTTGAGCGCTCCGACGGGATTAGTCGGTACCAGCGATTGCCGGGCGGTTCTCGTAATCTCCCGGGCCGACAGCTTTAATTCCGCCGGGTTTTCCACTCCGGCAGGATTGACCGTGATGGCTTTAACCTCGACCAATTCCGGCGTCAGGCTTATTTTAAAAATGTTTTCCCGAAAAAGACTGTCGATAGGAATCGTCCGGCCAGTATAACCAACCGCTGATGCTTTGAGCGTCAGGGGATTATCAGCGGTCTTTATTTTAAACTGGAAAAAGCCCTTGTTGTCAGAGGAACTTCCGGAAATGATATTTTCACCGGAAAATAATATGACCGAGGCTCCGGGTATCGGCTGGCTGGCAGAGTCGGTAACCAATCCGCTTATGGTTGCTGGAGACTGAGCCAGGCAATTATGGGTAAAGGTAATCAAAAATAACCCGGAAAGAAGAAGAATACCAATTTTAAAAAAGTTTTTCATGACTAATATCCCGAATCATTCAGGACAAAAGTCATGCCGAAGCCTTTAATTGGTAAACCTTTTCTAATTTATTGAATTACAATAAGATAAGCTTAAGCCTTATTTGGCGGTATGAATTTTGATATTACAGTTATGCAACCGGGGTAATAATTTAGAAATTATCGTAACTTACCTCAGCCCCAGTAGCTTTTATGGATAGAGCCTTTCTTAAGGCGAAAATTCAATTATAAAAAGTGTATTACCGAACGCGCAGGCCGGCGATTTTTACCGCCCCGCGATGATAGCCGTCCGGAAACAAATTCTCCAGTTCTTCAAGTTCCATCTGGTTGGCTTCAAGTGTCTGGTAAACCGTCGGAACCTCGTTATGCTCTTCGAAATAGTTACGAAGGTATTTGATTATCTGCCAGTGCCGTTCATGAAGTTTGCCGCCGGGAATTTTCATTTCATGAGCCCGGAAAACAGCATAATATTCGTTCCAGTCGTGCGGGTCGACCAGGAAACCACGGGCGTCGACTTCGTACGTCATATTAACGGCGATAGTATTGAGGTCTTCGGCGGTTTTGGGAAGGTACGACTGTCCCAGGTAGCCCTCTTTGTAAGTGATGCCCGCCAGCCGGCAGGCGCCGCGAAGGTACCCGGTCGGGAAAAGTCGCTTCATTTCCTTTATTCGTAATCCGTTCATGCGACAGGTCTCATATACCAGGGGACAGCGACCGGTTTCCTTGTAAGTATTCCGGATGTAAAAAATAACATCCATATGTTCCCGGGTTAAATCACCCTTAAAATTCAGCTTCTGGGCCATGCCCTGGGCGAAATCTTCATCCCACTGCTCGAAGTTTTTTAAGAATCCCCTTTCATCGAGTTCATAAGTTTTGTCCTTATAAACAAATCCTTCCATAAAATACTCCTCATATGGTTCGATATTTTAATAATAATTCATCAGATTAATGCATAGAGCGGACTTAAACCCGCCTTTATGTCAAGATTTTTTTCCTATATTTTTCCACCGCCAAAATGATATGACGCTGATAATAATATAGGAAATAAAAATGGTTAATCAAGACGATTTACGCTTTTGGGTTAAATAATTCGAACCGGCTAATATATTTAATATGATTTTATCGAAACCGTTGTCGAACGGGGTATGTCATATTATAATTACTTTCAGTTTTTGTTAAGAAAGTTAAGAAAACAATAAATGCCTTATATCGGTGAAGTTGCCGCTCTGACGACCGCTTTCTGCTGGTCTTTTACGGCGGTCTTTTTTACGGAAGCCGGGCGGATAATCGGATCGTTCCGGGTTAACTGTATTCGTCTCTTATTCGCCGTTATCGTATATATGGTGATGCTCTATCTGACAACCGGTGAATTTTTCCCTCGGAATCTGAACAGTTCCCAGATTTTCTGGCTGTCCCTTTCCGGTTTTTTCGGACTGATAGTAGGCGATGGCTGCGGCTTCAAAGCCCTGGTCATGATTGGTCCCCGGTTGACCATGTTACTTCATGCTACGGCGCCCATAATGGCCACCATTATGGCCTGGTTCTTCCTGGATGAACGGTTACACTGGCTTGACCTTATAGGGATCGCTCTGACGGTTTTCGGTGTTTCCTGGGTAATCATGGAGCGTCGTTTCCAGTCAAGTAATCAGTTCAACCTGGAAAAAAGCCACCCCGATTCCGGGACCCTGTTAAAAGGAGTATTCCTCGGGCTGGGGGCGGCATTCGGCCAGGCGTCGGGACTGGTGCTCTCCAAATACGGGATGCTCTATGCCGGGGGGACGGTGGAACCGATGCCGGCTTCTTTTATTCGGATGTTTGCGGCGGGAGTTCTGATTTGGTTTTTTGCCGGCCTTAGGGGGGAATTTTACCATAATATCAAAGCGATGAAAAATTATAAAGCGATGCTTTTTACCGGAAGCGGGGCTTTATTCGGTCCGTTTTTCGGGGTGTGGATGTCGCTGGTGGCGGTGAAATATATCGAAGCCGGGGTGGCGGCCACCCTTAATTCTCTTACCCCGGTTTTCATAATTCCGGTAGTCATGATATACTTTAAAGAAAAGGTTTCCCTGCGGGCTTTCCTGGGCGCCGTGGTGGCGGTGTGCGGGGTAGCTTTGCTTTTCTCCGGTGATGCCCTACTTAGATTATTCTGAAATGCCCGCTTTCCTGGAACGTTTTTTTAACCATCCGGGTGAATTGGAAAAGCGGCTGGTCGGCCCTGATAGAAAATATGACTCGGGATATTTTGATATTATCCGCTTTTTCGGTCTTGATAAAATTCTCCCTGAAAATATCCTGATAAAATACCTTCCTCATAGTTTTTGTTTTAAT
>JAQUSF010000093.1:10393-13282 GCA_028715215.1 Candidatus Zixiibacteriota bacterium | reverse complement strand
ATGCTGACCATCCCGCCCGGCACTCAGCCCGGTACGAAAATGCGGCTGAAAGGTCAGGGGCTGGCAGTGGGCGGTGTCCAGGGCGACCAGTATGTGGAAATTAAAGTCCGCATTCCGGATAAGCTGACCGAGAAGCAGAAAAAACTGCTCGAGGAATGGGGCGAGTAAAGAATTGATGCTTACTGAAGCGTCAGGTCACACTCACCTGCGGTGAGCAAGACCTGACGCAACGGAACAAGTTACTGGACGAGTGGGGAGAATAGGATTTGATCTGTAGGTAGAAACCCTGTCGGTTTCGACACGAATACCAAATTAAAAGGCAGGTGATTATAAATGAATTTTAATAAATTTACCCAGCGTTCAATCGACGCCGTATCTTATGCTCAGCAGATGGCGCAGGCGGAGCAACATCCGCAAATCACCCCCGAACATCTGCTCGCCGCTCTTTTGAAACAGGAAGAAGGCCTGGTGCCCCAGGTCATAAAGAAACTGGGGGGAGACCTTGAGGTAATGACGGATGAAGTGGAAAATGCTTTGAAAATGCTTCCCCGTCAGAGCGGCGGCCAGTTGTATCCGTCGAACGAATTCTCCCAGGTAATGTTCCGAGCTGAAAACGAGTTGAAGAATTTCAAGGACGAATATGTTTCGGTGGAACATTTGTTATTGGCGTTGCTTGAAATAAAGAGCAAAGCTCAGGAAATTTTGAAAAAAAACGGTATTAAACGTGACGAAGTCCTTAAAGCCCTCAGTTCCATCCGCGGTAAAACCCGGGTGACCGATGACAACCCGGAATCGAAATATGCCGTGCTGGAAAAATATTCACGTGATTTAACGGCCATGGCTCGCGAAGGCAAGCTTGACCCGGTAATTGGTCGTGACGATGAAATTCGCCGGATTATCAAGATTCTCTCCCGGCGTACCAAGAATAACCCGGTTCTCATAGGCGAGCCGGGAACGGGTAAGACGGCGGTGGTCGAAGGTCTGGCGCAGAAGATAGCTATCGGCGAGGTGCCGGAAACGCTCCGTGACCGCCAGCTGGTGGCGCTGGATCTGGGTTCACTTATTGCCGGTTCCAAATTCCGCGGCGAGTTTGAGGAACGCTTGAAAGCCATTTTGAAGGAAGTTGAGAGTTCTCAGGGGAAAACAATTCTTTTTATCGATGAAATGCACACGATTGTCGGTGCCGGCGCCGCCGAGGGGGCGATGGATGCCTCCAATATGTTAAAACCGGCTCTGGCAAGGGGCGAAATTCGTTTTATCGGCGCCACTACCCTCGACGAATATCGAAAGCATATCGAAAAAGATGCGGCCCTGGAACGCCGCTTTGCCCCGGTGTTGATAGAACCGCCCACCGTTGAGGAAACGGTGTCGATTCTCCGAGGCTTACGGGAACGCTATGAAGTATTCCACGGTATTAAAATTTCCGATGGGGCTATCGTGGCGGCGGCAAAGCTATCCGACCGCTATATCGCCGACCGGTTTCTGCCCGATAAGGCTATCGACCTTATCGACGAAGCCGCGGCGGAGCTGAGAATCTCGATCGATTCCATGCCCGACGAGCTGGATGCCATCGAAAAACGTATCCGCCAGCTGGAAATAGAAAAGGAAGGGGTCAAACGGGAAAAAGATGCCCGCGAACGTCTGAAACCAATCGAAGAAGAACTATCCGATTTATATACGAAGCGGGATGAACTGAAGACACAATGGCAGAAGGAAAAAGAGACGGTTACAGCCATAAGTAATATCAAGGCGGAAATAGAGAATCTTAAGCAACAGACCGCTCAGGCGGAACGCCGCGCTGATTACGAAACGGCGGCGAAAATTAAATATGGTGAAATTGCCAATGCGGAAAAGAAACTTCAACTCTTAAGGCACTCCCTTACGGTTATACAGGAAAAACGCCAGCTTCTGAAGGAAGTTGTCGATGCCGATGAAATTGCGGAGATAGTTGCCAAATGGACCGGTATCCCGGTCCAGCGGTTAACAGGGTCCGAATCGGAAAAGCTCCTTCGTCTCGAAGACGAACTGCACCACCGCGTTATCGGTCAAAATGAAGCGGTGACGGCTGTTTCGGACGCGGTAAGGCAGTCGCGGGCAGGATTGTCTGACCCCGATCGCCCTATCGGTTCGTTTATTTTCCTGGGCCCGACCGGGGTAGGCAAAACCGAACTGGCCCGGGCGCTGGCGGAGTTTCTTTACGGTACCGAGCAGGCCATGATTCGCCTGGATATGTCGGAATACATGGAGAAATTTTCGGTGTCACGGCTTATCGGGGCGCCGCCGGGATATGTCGGTTATGACGAGGGCGGTCAGTTGACCGAAGCCGTTCGCCGCCGCCCCTATGCCGTGGTGCTGCTGGATGAAATAGAAAAAGCCCATCCGGAAGTTTTCAATATTCTTTTACAGGTACTCGATGATGGCCGGCTGACCGATAACCGGGGCCGTACCGTTTCGTTTAAAAATACTCTCCTGATAATGACCTCGAATATCGCCGCCGAATACATTCAGCAGGAATCGATGGGGCTTACCGACGGCAACCGGGAAATTATCTATGACAACATGAAGCGCAATGTCCTCCAAACTCTGAGGCGTACGCTCCGCCCCGAGTTTTTAAACCGTATCGATGAAACGATTGTCTTTGCGTCCCTGACCAACGAAGAAATAAAGAATATCGTGAGACTGCAGTTGCATTACCTGCAGAAGATGCTTATGGAAAAGGATATCATCCTGGAAATTGCGGAACCGGCGGTGGCGCATATTGCCCGGAGCGGTTACGACCAGACTTTCGGTGCCCGCCCGATAAAGCGCTTTATCAATAAAGAACTGGCACAACAGGTTGCAAAAATGGTCCTGGCCGGCAAGTTGAAACCCGGACAAATTTTACATGTT
>JAQUSF010000093.1:0-10383 GCA_028715215.1 Candidatus Zixiibacteriota bacterium | reverse complement strand
TGTTGATTACGCGGACAATGAACTTCAACTGCGACCGGAAGATACCCGGACAGTAAACGAAAAAATGGAAAGAAAATAATTTATTGGGGTAACTATTTAATATTAGAAAGAGGAAATACTGTTAAACATCAGGGATAACATATACTGCTCCCCGTCAGCTCCTGTAGGTCAAGTCTACTTGGCTGTACAGTGTCAAGACATATTTTACACAATCTGTCAGGACATCCTTTACACATAAGGGTTATGGTTTTTGTCGACCAGCGTTAGAGATCGACCCGTTTTCAAATCTATTTCACGTATCCACATATGAAGAAATTGCACGAGCAGTTGGTGTTCTAAAGGGTGAACCTGAACCAGTTCGTTAGCCAGCGCTTTCACCTCGTTCCCACGCTCTGCGTTGGAACGCAATTCTGAACGCTCTGCGTTCATTTTTTCCTTCGAAAGCCAAAGTAAGTCAGGAGCCCAAGTTGGCTTGACCTATGGGGACTGCTTTACACCCGTTTGATTTTTCACAAATTGCTATTGACAATTTCCACCTTCCGGACTATTATTATCTCAAAGTACAGGGAATACAGCATTGAGTCAGGCATCGGAAATGTACGATAGTAGGTCGAAATCTCGAAGAGTTTCGACAGTTTGAAAGAAAGAAATAGTCAGGAGCACGGGGCTCCCGACCTGCTTTAGCTTATGGGTTTATAATTCAGTAATCAAAGATGAACATATCAGATAAAAAAACAAGTTGGTACATTGGGTATGAGATGAAAAGCAAATACCAGCGCAATTATCTTATTGCTATTATTACTGCTAACGGATTTATTGGCTTGATAGTAATGCTTTATATTGTTTTATACGACAATAGTGCCAATAAAAGTCAGTTACAAATTCTTTTTAATGACAAAACGATTTCAGAATCAATAATTGTTTTCGATCAATCAAAAATGACAGGAAAAGGTACTAATGTATTGAAAGACTTTAAAGATTCTATCCCCGATGGATATATCGGCACATATAAAATCAGTAAATATTATCAAACTATAAAGCCGATAATAAGCGATAACTATATGATAGATTTACATGAGCCCACCTTAAAACCATATACTGCGAACTCTTTTGATAACGGTCAGGAAAGTGAGGAGGGAGCCTTTTATGGTTTCGGTGGTGGAGATGATAATTATGGATTCGCGGATGAGGAACCATATATGCCCAAATTGCACTTTAATAGTATTGATCGTTTTAATAACAGCATAAATGATTTATCCAATCAGACTGCTATAGTACTAATACCGTCACCGATGTGGCCACCACGTGCCCGTTATTTAGATACGGGTATGGTCGAAGTCGATCTGATTATTGATACCAAGGGTCATATATCTTGGAATATTATAAGTGAATCTCCTTCGGGAAAAGGGTTTTCCATCGAACTTATTGAAGCTTTAAAAAGAGGGCGCTATTCGCCGACGGTAAAAAACGGACAAAAAACAGAAATTTATCTGAGACTAAGTTGTATGTTCTGTTATGGTTGTGAACCATCACTTAAATCGTCATCGAATAATGTCTTAGCTGGTATATTAAAATAAGGCTAATTTTCTTATAAATTACAATAATGAAGTTCTTTACCGCTGTTACGTTGGTGAACCTACCGCGCCCCCAGCTCACCCTTGCGCAGGGATTTGAATGACCCGATACATTTGACAAAAATTTCTTCAGCGGTAACCCGGATGACCTTTTCGGAAATCACCAGCTCGAATATTATCAACTCACTCCGGCCGTCATAATATGACAGCATCACATTAGGAATGAAAGCCTTCTTCTGGTTTAAATAGAATGATGTCAGCCGGTCGCCGGTAGCGCTGAAAATGGAATCCACCGGGTAAAGCTGCAAATCAGCGCCGAAATAAGCGCGGACACTGCCGGTGTCGCCGGTCAGGGCGTCGGCAAAACTCATTCCCCGGATTTTATAGATATGTACGCCAATCATAATGTCGGCATTTTCATAGTTATCAGCCCGGGGGATAAAAGCAAAGGAGTAACCATCTTTTTGAGCCTCTACGGTTGCCATTTTGAATTTGTCCGGAGCCGGGATTACATAATTGAAAAATTCACCTTCATAAAAGGCGGTGTTACTGTCAAGCTCGGTGTCGAGCTCAATGGCGCCAGGGTGGCTCCATGAAAGAAATAAAAGAATTAAGAAAATTAAGGTATTTTTCATAATTATTAGATTATCGGCAGAAGGAAGGGCTTTTTTTAATTTTAGCTTTAAATTCCGGTCAGGAACCTAAAAATTAGCTCTTGGGGCTTGTGTTAAGGCGTTCGGGGCGTTATAATAAAGGCTGTTTTTAAGTTTTCTGAACTTGGAAATAAAGAACTAACCATAAACTCTTTAACATCGAGGTACTACCTATGGCAGGAATTGTCGGCTATGGAGCCCACCTACCAAGGCATCGAATCAAAGTTGAGGAAATTGCCAAGGTATGGGGAGCGGACGCCCCCAGTTATAAGAAAGGCCTGATGCTTCGAGAAAAATCGGTACCGCCGCCGGATATGGATACGATTACACTGGCGGTGGAAGCCGCCAAGAACGCCCTGAAGCGTTCCGGGGGGGTAAATCCGGTTGATATCGGAGCTATTTATATCGGCTCGGAATCCCATCCTTATGCCGTTAAACCATCCGGGACGGTGGTGGCGGAAGCAATCGGCGCCACTCCGGATATTCATTGTGCTGATTTTGAATTTGCCTGTAAAGCCGGCTCGGAGGCTATGTTTGTAGCGCTCAGTCACGTCGATTCAGGCTATATGAAATATGCTCTGGCCATAGCGGCCGATACTTCCCAGGGAGCACCTTCGGATGCGCTGGAGTTTTCCGCTGCCGCGGGCGCGGGCGCTTTTATCATGGGTAAAGATAATCTCATTGCCGAATGCCTGTTCACCCATTCCTACATGACCGATATGCCGGATTTCTGGCGGCGCGAACATCAGTTCTACCCTCAGCACGGCGGGCGTTTTACCGGCGAAGAAGCCTATTTTGCCCACACCAAGGGCGCCTCAAAAGCCCTCTTGAAAAAAAGCGGTCTGAAACCCTCGGATTTTACCTATGCCGTATTTCATCAGCCGAATGGAAAGTTTCCACAGCGGGTAGCTTTCGAGCTTGGTTTCACTCAGGAACAGATTGACCCGGGATGGCTGGCCCCGCGTCTGGGCAATACCTATTCCGGAGCTTCTCCTATTGGTTTGACGGCGACACTCGATGTTTCCAAACCCGGTGATTTGATTTTCATGTGTTCCTACGGTTCCGGGGCGGGTTCGGATGGTTTTGTCTGGAAAGTTACCCAACGTATTGACGAAGTTCGTGACAAGGCGGTAAGAACCCATAAACTTTTAGACGAAAACTTGATTTACGTTGATTATGGCACCTATGCCAAATTCCGCCGTAAAATCAAGATGAATGAATAGGAGGTGGCGCAACATGAGACAAGTTTGTGTTGTTGGCGTGGGCTTCAGCCAGTGGGGTGAAGTCTGGCGCAGGTCGCTTCGCGGCCTGTTTGTTGATGCCGCCATGAACGCTATAAAAAATGCGGGTGTCGACCATCTCGATTCATTATATGTCGGTTGCATGGCCAGCGGGCCGTTTGTGAGTCAGGAACATCTCGGCGCCCTTATGGCGGATTATCTCGGCATGAAGGGTCTTCCGGCGATGCGGGTTGAATCCGCCTGTGCCTCGGGCGGGATGGCTTTCCGCCAGGCTTTCATAGAGGTGGCCGGCGGGTTTTCCGATATTGTCATGGCTTCCGGGGTGGAGAAAATGACCGATTGTTCCGGTGACGACGCCACCGCCGCCCTGGCGATGGCCGCCGACCAGGAATACGAAGTTTTCAACGGCGCCACCTTCCCGGGTCTGTATGCTCTGATGGCCCATGCTCACATGGCTCGTTACGGCACCACCCGGCAGATGCTGTCGGCTATTGCGGTCAAGAATCACAAAAACGGCGCCAAAAATCCGGTCGCCCAGTATCCCTTCGAAATAACCATCGAAGGCGTGGAGAAATCGGTTATGATTGCCGACCCGCTTCATATTCTCGACTGCTCGCCGATTACCGACGGCGCCGCGGCGGTGATTGTCACTACCGAGGAAATCGCCAGAAAACTCGGTAAACCCTATATCAAAGTACTTGGTTCCGGACTTGCCACCGACACCATCCAGCTGGCTCACCGGGCTGATTTGACCACTATCAAAGCTTCTACGCTGGCGGCTGAAAGAGCTCTCAAGATGGCCGGTAAGACGATTAGAGACGTTCAGTTTGCAGAGGTGCACGATTGCTTCACGATTGCCGAGCTGGTTATCCTGGAATCAATCGGGGTTTATAAACCGGGACAGGCCGGTCCGGCTATCCTGGCCGGGGAGACGGCGCTCGAAGGCAAATTCCCGGTCAACTCGTCCGGCGGTTTGAAATCCAAGGGTCACCCGGTAGGAGCTACCGGCATAGCCCAGATAGCCGAGGTTTACAAACAGCTTACCGGACAGGCGGAAAAAGGACGCCAGATTCCCGGTTCGCCGAAAATCGGCATGACCCAGAATATGGGCGGTTCCGGGGCATCTTCGGTGGTGCATATAATGGAGGTGGCGTGATGACGATGTTCAGTTCTCGTAATTGGCGCGAATACCCCCAGCGTTACCGGCTGGAGGCATCGAAATTCAAAAAGAGCGGCAAGACTTATTTCCCGCCGCGGGCGGTTGACCCGGAAACGGGCGATACCGCTCAGGAGATGGTGAAACTTCCCGATACCGGCAAGATCGTCACCTACACCGTTATTCGCACGGCTCCGAGCCAGTGGACCGAAATTGCCCCGTATGCACTGGCAATTGCCGAGCTGACCGATGGGACGCGCTTGATGGCGCAGGTGGTGGATTGTGATGTCAACGCGGTTAAAATCGGCATGGAAATCCGGATTGAGTTCCGGCGCATCCAGTCCGAGAGCGACCATGGCGTCTTGAGCTACGGCTACAAATTCGTCCCGAAATGGTATTGAGTTGATTTAAAGTCATCTTCCGAGTTGTCAGGAATCCTTTCCTGATAGTTATAGTTTTGTAGGGCGGAACCCTTTAGCGGTTCCGCCTATTTTGTTTACTGCATTATCAGGAACCCCTTCAAAGTTGTGTCAGTTCCTATCCGCCTGGGCAGATGAGAACTGACACCTTTTCCCATACGCTGCCAGGAATACCTTCCTGACAGCACAAGTACCAATATCATTCTGTGGTTGGTGTACGTCCTCGTGCACCAACTATGATCTCTGGTACACGGGGCTCCTGACCTACGAAGCTGAATGTGTCCGTCTTGTGACTGTATGAAAAACCGGAAAGATTATAAGTCAGGGAAAAGTGATTCAGGCGAAGTACAAGATGGTTGAAATGGGGACGGAATACGGTATAAGCTTTTTACAGCAGGGTCTGTCTGGGTCTGGATTTATAAAACCCCGTTTTATACATTGACTTTCTCGTGAAAATACGCTAGTAGTAACTCATTGAAGTACTTTATAAGTTTGTGAACCGGGCAAATAATTTATAACCGGAGAGGTTTTTATGTTTAAGAAAATAGCTTTATTGGCGGTTATCTTTTTGGTGATAGTTCTGGTGGTGGCGTACTTTGTGCGCAATTTACTGGTCGAAAAAGCCATTGAAGCCGGTTCCACTTATGCGCTCGGAGTGGAAACCAACCTTCACACGGCGGTTTTAGAAATCGGCAGTGGCAGTCTGGGGTTGAACAGTCTCGAAATCAGCAATCCGGAGGGATTTACGGCAAAGAATTTTCTCTCGCTGAAGCACGGGATGTTCGACGTTGTAGCCGGCTCGGTGCTTGATGACGAGGTCGTGGTCGATTCGTTTATTATCGAGGGCGTCACCCTCAATCTCGAACAGATTGACAAGAAGAGCAATTATCAGGTATTGCTTGACAATATCAAGAAGATTGATATGTCGTCATCGGAAGAAACCCAGAAATTTCGTATTGGCCTGATAGCATTAAGAGATATAAATGTAAACGGTTCACTCAATATTATGGGCAATAAGATTGATAAATCATTCAAGCTCGATAACTTCTCATTGCGCAATATTGGCAGTGACAACGGGGCGAATATCAGCGAGGTAACATCGACAGTAGTAAAAGCGCTTATAACCAAGGCGCTGGCCGCCGGCAGCGGGCTTTTGCCGGAAGGATTCGGGAAAAGTCTCGACGATTTGAAAGACCAGGGAGTAGAGAAAATTAAATCTGAAGCGGAAGACAAACTCAAGGACCTGGGCAAATCGCTGACGGGTGAGAAGTAAAAATCAATTGGTATTTGAATCGGGGAAGTTTATCTCAGGCTTTCAGGATTGAAACATAATAAGTTTTTGAAAGCCGGTGGTTTTTTAAGAAAATAAAGTTCATGTAGGTCCAGCCGACCCCGAGTAGGCTTGACCTACTTGAACTATAGTTCAGACAGGGTTGTTGTTTGTCATTAAAGTAAGCTGCAACCTCTAAAGCTTTGGGCAGTTACTCGACACTGACAGGGTCTCGTTTTCGACAATACAAAAACAGCATATGGGGATTTTTACCTTCAGAATAAATACGCTTGACAAACCCGACCATTCAAGTTATTATTGCATGTAATTACAGGGAATACAGCAATGAGTTATGCATCAGAAAACGTAGGTCGAAATCTCGAAGAGTTGCGACAGTTTGAAATAAAGAAATAGTCAGGAGCACAGGGCTCCTGACCTACTTTAGCTTTAGCTAGAACAAGGAATAATAATGATGGATATTAATCAATATAAAGAAATTGTTACAGAAGCAAACATTGCCTTTTCGGAAGTCTTTGACCGTTTTCTTTCTACTTGGGGAATGATATCACAATTTCGTACTTTCACTACTATGGGAATAAAAAATACAGAAAATAATTATAAGGTATATATATCTAAAATTGTTGATGAGATGAGGCCTGATGGTTTTTTATATGGCGCTTTAAAAGATACAACCTCTTTTTTTGAATCTGGTGATAATAGAAAATTTATTGATAATGCCTTAAAACAAGCTATTAGAAAAACATCAAGTATTATTGATGCTACGGCCCTTGTTTTTGGTCATTCAATATTAGATGCTTTGTTAAATGATTATTTAGATATTATTTTTATTAAAGATCCTAGCTCTTACGATTATTTATTAATGAATCAAAAAGTAAAAATTGAAGAACTCATAGATTTTGGAAAAGATGAAATTCTGAATATTAAAAGAAAACGAAAAATAAGTAATTTGAAAAGAGAATCAATCGTAATAAAATCTGATATATTACATAATATTTGTTCTCCTAGTCATAATTACAATGCAGGAGGTTATAAATTTGATAAGAATTATATAGAGAATATTGATAATGCGAGACATAATATTGTACATGGTCTTACTATTAATTTTAAATCTGAAGAAATCGAAGAATATCTTGATTACCTTTTTAAATCTGCGGGTTACTACTTATATATGATGTTTAAAAAGTTTGATCTTAAAATAATTGCAGATCCTTTGATAAGAGAACAGCTAAAAAAAGGTTTGCGAAATTGATTATTAAGTAATTGTAGGTCAAGTCGACTTGGGGCTTGACCCTTTTTACTTTCGTCTGTGAACGCAGAGCGTTCAAAAAGACATTCCCACGCAGTAAAGGTAGGTCGGGTTCCGAATGAAGCGTAGCAGAATGAGAAACCCGACATTAGAAAAAAGCTAAAGAGAAGATGTCGGGTTTTTCATCCGCCCATGGCGGATTCAGAACCAGACCTACAAAAGCTTTTTTTACTTTGCTGTCAGGAATCAATTCCTGATAGTCAATTATTGGAATGGGGACAGTACATAAAATCTACCGTCAGGAAAGATTCCTGACAACGCTTAAACAATCACCCATTTAATCCTATTTTTAAGCCCTAAATAATTACTTCTATACGACCCTTTACAAATCAAACAAATTGATTTATATTTTTGGTTTGTTTTTGGAAAAATCGTTCGGACTTTTGAAATAGATGGAAATAAGCGCCTATGTTTCGGATTGAATCTAAAATCGACCCTAAATCAGCCACATTCAAAGAAAATCAAGCCCGCAACCGGGAATTGCACCTGGAATTCAAAGAACGGCTGGAACAGGTAAAACTGGGCGGACCGGAGAAATCCCGCCAGAGGCATATCGAGCGTAAAAAACTGCTCCCGCGTGACCGGCTGGCCAAACTTCTCGATAAAAACTCCCCGTTTCTGGAGCTCAGCCCTCTTGCCGCCTATGATATGTACGACAACGACGCTCCCTCAGCCGGCATGATTACCGGTATTGGTACGGTTCACGGTAAAGAAGTTATGGTGGTGGTCAACGACGCCACGGTCAAGGGGGGTACTTACTATCCGATGACTATCCTCAAGCATGCCCGGGCGCAGTATATCGCCCAGGAAAACCGCCTGCCCTGTGTGTATCTGGTCGATTCGGGGGGCATCTTTTTACCCCTGCAATCCGGGACTTTCCCCGATAAAGACCATTTTGGCCGAATTTTCTTTAACCAGGCACGGATGTCGGCGCTGGGGATTCCACAGATTTCAGTGGTGCTGGGTTCCTGCACTGCGGGCGGAGCGTATCTTCCGGCTATGTCTGACGAAACGGTTATAGTCCGCAAACAGGGGACGATTTTTATTGGCGGACCGCCATTGGTCAAAGCCGCTACCGGCGAGGTGGTTTCAGCTGAGGACCTGGGCGGCGCCGATGTCCATTGCCGGACCTCGGGCGTTTCTGACCATTACGCCCAGAACGATGAACATGCTATTCAGATAACGCGCAATATTATCGAAAATCTCAATACTCCGCCCAAGACCAATATCGAACAGGTAGCCTCTGAGGAACCCTACTATGACCCTGAGGAGCTGTATGGCGTTATTCCGACCAAATTGAGTCTGCCTTTTGATATTCGGGAAGTTATCGCCCGGATTGTTGACGGTTCACGGTTCCATGAGTTTAAAGAGCTTTACGGCATTACCCTGGTCTGTGGTTTTGCCCGCATTATGGGTTACCCGGTGGGAATTCTGGGCAACAACGGGGTGCTGTTTTCGGAGTCGTCGCTCAAGGGGGCGCATTTTATCGAGCTGTGCACCCAGCGGAAAATTCCGCTTTTATTTTTGCAGAATATCTCCGGTTTTATAGTCGGAAGACAGTATGAAGCCGGGGGGATTGCCCGCGATGGCGCCAAGCTGGTGCATGCCGTGGCCAATGCCGATGTACCCAAGTTCACGGTGGTGGTCGGCGGTTCTTATGGTGCCGGTAACTATGCCATGTGTGGCCGGGGTTATTTCCCGCGGTTGATGTGGATGTGGCCCAATGCCCGCATTTGTGTTATGGGCGGGGAGCAGTCGGCTGATGTTCTGGCTACGGTCAAAATCAAGCAACTGGAAAACGAAGGTAAAAAATTAACCGAAGAAGAAATAAGGGCGATACGTCAGCCCATTATTGAAAAATATGAGAGTGAATCAACACCGTATTATTCCGGGGCGAGGCTCTGGGACGACGGCATGCTGGGTTTCACCGAAACCCGCCAGGCGCTGGCGCTGGGTATATCAATGGCGCTGAATGCCCCGATTCCCGACCAGCGATACGGTATCTTCAGAATGTAAGGGAAAAGAAATGTCTTATTCTACGATAAAGTATATCAAGACCGACCGGGTGGCCCGGGTTAATTTCTGCCGTCCGGAAATTCATAACGCTTTCAACGGGACGGTCATCACCGAGATGGCCGATGTTTTCGACCGTATCGAAAAGGACGACGATATCCGGGTGGTGGTTTTAACAGGCGAAGGTAAATCGTTCTGTGCCGGCGCTGACCTGAACTGGATGCGGGAAGTCATCAACCAGTCATTCGAGGAGAATTTGTTCGAGTCGAATGCCCTGGCGGACCTTTTCCACCGGATTTACATGTTCAAGCGTCCGGTTATCGGGCGTATCAACGGCGCGGCTATTGGCGGCGGGACGGGATTCGTGGCCGTATGTGATATCGCCATTGCCGCCCGCAGTGCCAGGTTTTCCTTCTCGGAGGTAAAAATCGGCGTAGTGCCGGCCTGTATCGGACCCTATGTGATAAAGAAAATGGGTGAGGGCGCCGCCCGGGAGCTGTTCATCACGGGTGAGCGCATGTACGCCGAGCGCGCCTTCGAGGTCGGGCTGGTGAATAAGGTAGTCGATGATGACCAGCTTGACGACGAAGTGAACAATCTGATTAAATCGATTCTTTCTTCCGGGCCGCAGGCTGTAGCGATGGCTAAAAAACTCATCAGTACCGTGCCCTGCATGACCCCTGAGGAATACAAGCCCTTCACCGCCGAACTGATTGCCCGGTTACGCATT
>JAQUSF010000092.1 GCA_028715215.1 Candidatus Zixiibacteriota bacterium | reverse complement strand
AATCGCCTTATCCGTATGTTGAGCTATGACGGAAACAGCCAATAAAAATAATATAACCGTTAAATATAAGTATTTCACCTTACATACCCCACTATATAGCTAAGTTATTCATAAACACCAATTTCGTCAACATAAAAATTATATCGATATTATCGGTGTCTTTTTGGCTTTCACTAATTATTATAACAATTTTAAGTTCTAAAAGATTAAAAAACTATCGATTGAATTTTTCCGCGAGATATTCCAGCTGCTCCTTGGAGTTCACTCCCTTAACTTCATCCGGGTCCTCAGCTCTGACTACCGCCACTCTTAATCTCTTGTCATGCATAATCTTAACGGCATCGGTAAGATAGTACTCACCCTGGGCATTCTTATTATCAATCAGGTCAATGACTTCAAAAAGCCTTTGATTATCAAAACAAAATGTCCCGGTATTTATCTCTTTTATCTTTAAAATTTCTTCCGAGGCATCTTTGTGCTCGACTATAGCCTTTAAAAAATCACTTTCCCCGTCTCTGATAATTCTCCCGTAGCCCCCCGGGTCGTCAAAAACAGCCGACAGGCAGGTAGCCGATGCCTTTGTCTTCTGATGCACTTCCAAAAGATGCTTAATCGATTCTTTCGAAAGAAAAGGAACATCCCCGGCCGCCACCAGGGTGGTACCTTCGAAATCAGCCATAATTTCGCGGGTCATTTCAACGGCGTGAGCGGTTCCGTTTTGCTGCCGTTGCCAGGCAAATTCAACCGGGTAATCTTTCAAGGTTTGCTGCACCAGTTCACCTTTATGACCAATGACAACCACCAATCTTTCAAAATCCAATTTGATAAGAGTATCCAGTAAAATCATAATCATCGGTTTACCGTGAATCTCATGAAGGACTTTGGGAAGGTCGGATTTCATTCGTTTGCCTTTGCCCGCTCCCAGAACAATGGCTGCTTTTTTACCTGTCAAAATATACCTCTGATGATTAGAATAATTATCCCCCCCGAAGGGTCGCTATTTTTTTGAAGGCTTATTTTTGGCGTCAACATGGACAACCGCAGGTTTGAAATTCGGGCCCTCGGTTTTATCGATAAGACCATAGGCGACAATTATTAAAAGGTCGCCGATCTCCCCCTTTCGGGCTGCCCCGCCATTTAAGGCGATAGTCCCGCTGCCCGGCTTGCCCTCAATGACATAAGTGTCAAACCGTTCCCCGGTGTTGATATTGATAACCTGGACTTTTTCCCAGGGTACCAGCTCCGCCAGACGTATAAGCCTGGCATCAATCGTAATCGAGCCAACGTAATTCAAGTTCTTATCCGTAACGGTAGCCCGATGTATTTTCGATTTACAAACAGAAATCAACATCTTTCTAAACCTGAACCTTACAAATTTCCGGCCATTAATATAGTCGCTATTTCCATTTTGGCAAGATATTTAGCCGTCCCCAAAATAAATCTTTTGCCTTATTATAAACTGAAAAAACAGGCATTAGTTCCAGTAATTACGTCAGGGGGTAATTTCTATCCAGTTACCAGCCGGGTAGCCAGCGAGCTCCCGGTCGATATTTCTAAGAACTTCTTTAAGATTCTGCCAGATGACCAAGTCTATGGCAGCAGAAACGCCAAGCCAGCGAAAATCACTGTTTTCCGGAGAAAGTCTTACTCTGGAACCAGGCGCTACCACGGCCACCACCACCGGCAACAGCCAGATTTTATCAACTGTAGGCTCATAGAACTGAAACACATATTCCGTAGCCCAGAGTTTTTCAGGAGTTAAGCCGGTTTCTTCAGCCATCTCTCTGACCGCCAGCTGGGGGACGGTTTCACCGCCTTCGCGGCCGCCGGTTAAAAAACCCCATAAACCGGGGTAAATTTCTTTATCCGCCCGGCGCAACATTAAAAATTTCCAGCCGTCGGGGTCTTTCTTTATTACGGCGACATTTATCCCGGGGGATTCGATATCGATTCGGGAAGGGTTGGACATAAATTTTATTTTAGTTTCATATTATCAATCAAACGAACCCCGTGAAGGCGTACCGCCAGTGAACAGACGGTGTTTTTAACCACTTTTTTGACCGTCGTCAGGGTTTCTTTATCGGTGAAAGCGATATAATCGATTTGGGCCGACGGGCTGGTGGCAAGTATCACCGCCTGCATCTCCCGGGTTATCAGCCTGGTGTCAAATATCCCGGCTTTGACCATTTCCTGAGCGGTACGCAGGGCATAGAACAGGCAGACTGCTTCCCAGCGGCCGATTTCATCCAGGTAGCGGTTGCGCGACGACATAGCCAGGCCGTCTTCCTCGCGTACCGTCGGAGCGATAATTATTTCCACCGGGTAGCCCATATCCCGGGTCATTTTCTTTATCACTATCGCCTGCTGGTAGTCTTTCATGCCGAACACGGCCACATCGGGACGGGTAATATTGAATAACTTGCTGACTATCGTGGTTACCCCGCGGAAATGCCCCGGCCGCACCACACCCTCAAGAACACCGCTCATTTTCTCGACACTGACATAAGTTTCGTAATCGGCAGGATATATCTCGACAGCTTTCGGCATGAAAACAATATTGCCGCCGGCTTTTTTTATCTTCTTCAAATCACCCTTTTCGTCGCGGGGATACCTTTTAAAGTCTTCTTTGGGACCGAACTGGGCCGGGTTAACGAAGACCGACACGATGACGATATCGGCGGCTTTACGGGCGCGTTTGATAAGCGTCAGATGACCATCGTGCAAAGCTCCCATTGTAGGCACAAGGGCGCTTTTCATTTTCCCGGCGGCTATCTTCCACGCCACAGCCTGCATTTTCTTTACGGAGCGGATGGTTTGCATGGTAATATTTTATACTCCGCGAATTACTCTTATTATTCGCCCTCATCAATCTCCGGGTTGATGTTTTCGTCGGTGAAGAACAGCGATTTTTCCTCGGCTATGTTGTAATCATCCTTCTTAAAACGTATCACCACGAAAGCCCGGGCCTGCGCCGCCGCTACTATCGCCAGCATATAACCGATTATCGAAGCGAAAATCAAAAAAAGCATGACCGCCATAAGATACCCGGCCGGGGTGTCGGTACCGCCCAATGCCCAGTGACCGACCGAGAAAGAAAAATCCACTCCGGGAAAGATATTGAACGTCTCCCGGACCAGGTCGGTGTTGACCGGAAGATGCGAAAGGCCGGATTTGATAAGGCGGTTAATGCGATCGCCGCCGCCCAGGGAAGTCGCCCAGCCGATAAACTGCACCGCCCGGTAAGCAAAATAAGCATAAATGAAACCGCATACCTTGGCCGCCGCCAGCGAATAAATGGTATAACCAAACCACCGGGCCGGCTGGCGGATAATGGTCGAGAAGGTTTCCAGGATGACGGAAAACGATTCGCCCTGGCGTTCGGCGGCGGCCACCGCCGGCAACAGCACCACCGAAAGCGCAAAAATAAAAATGATAAACACCGTCAGCAGGGCAATTATAAAATTAGGCAGGACGAATAAAAGCACGAACAACCAGTCGCCGATATACGGCAGGCGGCTAATCAACCCCAGCAGGAAAAACAGAAAAACAACGAAAGCGACAAAAATAACAATCGCCAGCTCGGATAAAAAGAGCTGTTTAAATCTTTTGAAAACGAACCTGATAGCCTGGCTGTTGGAGAAGAACCGGTTACCGCGGATGGCTTCGACATTAATCGCCGCCACCCCGAAAAAACCCATCATTACCGATAACACCGCCAGGATAATCCCCACTATCAGGCTGACCTGTGAAAGAGGATTATAAAAGCGAATATTTTCAAAAGGAAAAAAATTATAAGCCGAAAAAACCAGGCCTAACCTTGCTCCGGCCAACAACTGCGCCAGATAATAAAAAATATCATAAACCACCAGGGCGGCTATGACAAAAAAAGTCATAACAAAAATCTGTTTGGCCGATAAAGCCCTGGCAGGCGCCCATAAAATATCCCGGAAATCAAAATGAAGTTTTTCCATGTTTTAAATTTCTGCCGCCTTTGTTCTAAAGTCAAGCTAATTATCCGCTTCCCCTTGACCAAAAACTGACAAGACCCGCTGTCAGCCACTGTCTATTTTTTACAGCTCAGCCCGGGATTGGATGCAATCTCCATAAAAAATAGTAAAATCATCCTTAAACCACCCGATATTAATTATAACACTAAACTCGACAGGGTAAACAAGTGGATAAAAAAGGGCGCTGGTATTTTAATATAAAAAACTCCCTATTGAAAAATATCCGTATTTTATTCTTATGGAACTTCGTTTTAAATATTATAGCGCTTTTTATTATCTTCTCCCCGGTTCTTGCGAAACTCCACGGTTTATCTGTTAACCTGCAGGGCCAAAACGAACTTTTAGCATTATTATTTCTGGGGCTGGTTATCCTGTTTTCTCTGACGATTTCGTTAATAACATATTTTTCATCAGTCTCTGCGAACAAACCTGACAATGATACGGACGAATCAATGCGGGCGCTTGAATCCGACCCGGCTGCAGAGCATGACAGCCTCAAGCGCCCGGTTGTATTAGAAAGTGAGCTGGGTCGAATTGACGACAGTGATTACAGCCGCCAGATTTTAAAACTATTCCGCAGTGCCGAGCGTCTTGACACCGTTGAAAAAGATTTAGCCCGGCGACTCATGGAATACAACCTGATTGACCGCTCGGCCCAGAAGCTTTTGAGTGAAGTTCAGATTTGCACCTGCCGTATCATCAGGCAACTGACCGAATTGCATAGAAATAATCAAACAGGTAAAAAAGAAGAAGCGCCCCTGAATACTCCGGTGTGATTATTATCTTTTTTCTATTCAGATGTGAAACTCAATAATATCTTCATCGTTCAGGCGGCAGTCGTGCTGTACCCGCTGACCATCAAATTTTCCCTTTCCCCAGACCCGGGCAAACTTGAGTTTCCGGGCAAAATCCTTATGTATCACCTCCGCCGCTTCCTCGACTGTGCCCCCTGTCGGTAAAATAATGGGATTTTCAAATACCGGCTCTTTCCCGATTTGCTTGGTGTATATGCGGATAATATTAAGAGCTTTGAAAATTTCTCTTTTAAAATTATTCATAGTGTCATCATCGATGATTGAAGTTTCAATAATCTTAAAATCGGTAAACTGTTCTTTTAACCGGCGCCTCCTTTCACCTGTTTCGTCATCGTAAATCTTATGGGCACAGATTAAGGTTTTCTTGAAATAATATCTCGGATCCCCGGGTCTTTCTGTTAACTTTGGTTTCAGGATAATCCTTTTTTCGTCGAGTTTGTCGATAATGAAACGAATCCCTTCCAGAAAGGTATCAGTCGAGAGGTCACAGACCAGTACCACCAGGTCGGCCTGGCGGATCAAATTGTTCATATAACCTTCGTAGAGTTCGGAAGATATCGGGGGAGTATCGATCAATTGAATCTGTACCGTCTCGAAAGTCATCATCCCGGCCAACGGCTCACGGGTGGCGTAGGGATAATCGGTAACCAAAGGTCTGGCATTGGTCAGACATTCTACCAGTGATGATTTGCCGCTGTTGGGCGGCCCCACCAGAATCACCTGTCCGGCGCCTTCTTTGGGAATATAATCGTTCGCCGCCGCCTGACGGACGCCATGCTTTTTATCCGGTTCCTCAAGTAGCTTTTTCAGTTTGGAGATTTTATTTTTCATGTCGGCCTGAAGCTTGTCGGTGCCCTTGTGCTTGGGCATGATAGCCAGGAGTTCCTGGGCCAGACGAAGTTTCTCGCGGGGGTCTTTTTCAGCCTTGAATTCCCGCTCCAGTTCGTAATATTGTGGCGGTAGATTGGCCGGCATATAATATTTATAATAAAAAAACGAAATTAATTCAAGAACTTCAAGGCGGTCTTAACAGGTCTTGAAGATAAGACTTTTACCGGGCATTTTTATTAATAATTGAAGCCACGGCCTCGCATACGTAATCAACATCCTTCAGGCTCAATCCGGGATAAAGCGGCAACGTAACCACCCGCCGTCCGGCAAAGGCGGTATTGGGAAAAGACTGCGAAGTCAGGCCCATTTTTTTATAAAAGGAGAACTCATAGATGGGTTTATAATGCACTCCGCAAGCCACGCCATTTTGCGCCATCAGGTTGATAAATCGGTTACGGTCGCATTTCAACCGCGCCAGGTTCAGGCGGATGATGAACAGGTGCCAGGCACTTTCAATTTTTTCATCGACCGGCGGTAGTTCCAGATAATCCGCCAGCGAAGTGAGGTTTTTCAGATACCGGTGGGCAATTTTTTTTCGCGCCGTCTGGTTACGGTCAAAGGACTCCAGCTCACCCAGTCCGATTGACGCGTGGACATCAGACAGGTTACCTTTCCAGCCGAGATTTACAACATCATATTCCCAGCGATTGGCTTTTTGCCGCTGGTAGGCGCCGGCCGACATGCCATGCCGGGACATGACCTTAACCGCCCGGATAAAGTCCGCGTGCCTTGAGACAACCATCCCGCCTTCACCGCAGGTTAAGTTTTTGGTCGCATGAAATGAAAACACCGCCGCATCAGCTACCTGGGGTATACTTTTTTTATGATACCTCGCCCCGAAAGAATGACAGGCATCAGCCACCAGCGGGATTTTATAGCGTTTGGAAATTTCCGAAAGTGATTTGTAATCAGCCGGGTAACCGGCAATATCCACCGGCAGGATACAGGCGGTCCGGGGGCTGACTTTACGTAGTACCTCGTCCGGGTCAATATTGAAAGTTTGCGGATTGATATCGGCAAAAACAGGTCTGGCACCGCATTGTAAAATAACCTCGGTAGTGGCGACAAAAGAAAAAGGAGTTGTTATGACTTCCTTACGCGACGAAATACCCAGCAGTTTAAGAGTAATAACCAGTCCGCTGGTGCCGGAATTTACCGCCGCGGCATGGCGAACACCGGTATAACGGGCGACCGCTTTTTCGAAAGCTTCGACTTTTGAGCCCGTTGTCAGCCATCCGGATTTAAGCGTTTTTTCCGCTTCATCAAGCGCTTTCCGGCTGAGTTTCAAATCATACAGAGGGATTTTTTTTGCACTCATAAATCAATCGCTCGTAAACCGCGGCCATCAAGTCGAGGGATTTCTCCCAGTTATAATTTTCTTTGACAAATTCATACGAAGCCCGCCCCGTTTTCGCCACTAACTCGATATCTCCGGCCAGCCGGATAATAGCTTCGGCCAGCTGACCGACCTCATGGGGAGTTACGAAAAAACCCGTCCGGCCGTCAACAATAACTTCCGGGACCCCGCCAATCCGTGAGGCGATTGTCGGACGGCCGCAGGCACCAGCTTCGATAACCGCCACGCCAAACGACTCCGACTCCATCACGGAAGGCATTACCATAAAATGATGCTGACGAATAAAGTCATAAATCCGGCTATTATCGATATAACCGGTAAAATGCACATTTTCTTCCAAATCCAGTTCTGCCGTCATTTTTTTTAAAGTTTGAGTCAACTCGCCCTCACCCGCTATCGAAAGCCGGATGCCCGGAATCTTTTTCTTTACTTCCACCAGCGCTCGCAAAAGAATGTCCGGACCATACTTTTTTCGGTGTGCTTTCAAGAAACATATTTTAACCGGTCCTGTCGGCAAGGGGTGAACCGCGGGTGGAATTTCAACGCCAAAGGGAATTACTGTGGTTTTCACCTCCGCTTCCGGGACCAGAACCTTGACCACTTCCTTCAAAAAGCGGCTCGAGGCGGTGATACCATCAGCTTTATGCAAGATACGTTTTATTAATGCACGGGTAAGAAAATTGGAAGGAAAATCAATTATATCCGCACCCCAGACCGATACCAGAGTAGGTTTGAAGCGGGTCCACAGTCCCCACAGACCAAAGCCTGCGGCATAGTGGGCGTGAACCAGGTCCGGTTTAAAAGCTCTCGCCAAACCCGCCGCCCTGGTCATATAACGAAGGTAAGCGGCTTTACCGGTATGGGAAAAAGTAAAGGTATCAACTCCGGGTAAGCAGTCGCCGCCAAGTGATATCAAGCGAATATCAAAGCCCCTCCCGGTCATCCCGGCCGCCCAGCGCTGGGTATGTACCCGGTGCGCCCAACCGAATATGACCACCCGCTTACCCGGCATCGCAGCTTCCGGTTCTTTTCAGCGTCTTAAGAAATTTACCGATAGTGGCAACGATAACAGCCGAAGGTTTTTGCCTGTTGATAATATAGTTAATTTTCTTGACCCGGAGCTTACGTTTCAAAAGCCAGTCGATTTTCTCCCCGTCCAGCCCGACCAGGTGATTGCCCTTTTTAAGCGTTTCCACCCATTCGGTTTCCTGCCGCAGGGTAAGGACCGGTGTGCCCAGAAAAAGAGCTTCTTTTTGCAGGCCGCCCGAATCCGTCAATACCGCCCGGGCGAATTTAGCCGCTGTCAGACTTTCAAGATAACCCAGCGGCTCGGTGGCAACCAGATTTTTCAAACGGTAA
Source organism: Candidatus Zixiibacteriota bacterium (assembly GCA_028715215.1). Lineage (GTDB taxonomy): Bacteria > Zixibacteria > MSB-5A5 > GN15 > FEB-12 > JAFGNW01. The sequence goes on along the minus strand of JAQUSF010000092.1, from coordinate 4,971 downwards.
AATTTACCAGCCAGGCCATATTGCTTCAACCGTGCCGCCGTCCTGGGATGAACCGGAAATATGACCGGACCATCCTGCGCTTCAATAATGCTCATAAGAGCGGCCAGGTTTTCCTTACGGTCGACATTAGCGGCTCGATGGACTGTCAGGTAAATATAGTCTTTCTCCTTGAGTCCGTGTTCTTTTAAAAACGGCCTGTTACCGGCGATTATTTTCTGAGCGTCAGCCAGCAGTTCATACATCAAATCACCGGAGAGAATCAGGTTTTTCTTGATGCCTTCACGAGCGAGATTTCTTTTGGCGGTTGTTGTACAACAGAAAAGCAAAGCCGCCAGGTGGTCGGTAAGGCGGCGGTTGATTTCTTCTGGCATGTCGCTGATAAACGACCGCATGCCGGCCTCGATATGGCCGACCGGAATCGCCAGCTTGGCTGCCGCCAGCGCCCCGGCCAGGGTGGTGTTGGTGTCGCCGTAAACCAGGACCAGAGCGGGGCGGACTTTTACCAGATACTTCTCCAGGGCAAGCAGCATCTTCCCGGTCATGGCGCCGTGGCTCTGACCGCCTATCTTCAAATTGATATCGGCATGGGGAATTTTCAGATGTTTGAAGAAAATATCGGACATGTTGAAATCATAATGCTGACCGGTATGAACGATGATATGTTCGCAGACCCGGCCCAGAAACCGGGACAGCGGAGCCAGTTTGATAAACTGGGGGCGAGCCCCGACGATGGACACTACTTTTGCTCTGGTGGTCATGACTTTCAGCGACTGTATTTCCGGCAGGCTGCCCTATGCCTGATTATGAAACACAGCTCCTGATGGTTTCAATTACCTCCGCCTGCTCTTCAGCGGTCATTTCGGGATACACCGGAATAGAAAAAACTTCGTCGGCGGCTTGCGACGAGACCGGAAATTCCTCTGCGCGGTAACCCAGCGGTTTAAAGCATTCCTGTTTATGAAAAGGCAAGGGGTAATAAATACAATGACCGATTTTTTTTCCGCTGAAAGCCGTAAGGATGGTTTTTCGACGAGGCGAAGCCAGGGTGTACTGATTATAGATATGGAAGGTGGCATAACTTTTAACCACCGGCGTTTTCAAATCTTTCAGACCGGCCAGTTCCCGGTCGTAAATCCGGGCATGGGCGGCTCTTTGTTCCGACCATTTTTGAAGATACGGCAGTTTCGCGGATAGAATAGCGGCCTGCAGGCTGTCCAGCCGGGAATTATACCCGATAAAATGATAATAATATTTAGGGTTTTCACCGTGCACCCGAAGCATCCGGCAGCGTTTGTATCCGGCTTCATCCCGGGTGACAATCATCCCGCCGTCACCGGCGGCGCCCAGATTTTTTGACGGGTAAAAAGAGAAACAGCCGAAATCGCCGATCGACCCGGCTTTACGGCCTTTGTACTCGGCCCCGATAGCCTGGGCGGCATCTTCGACCACTTTCAAATTATATTTTTGCGCCAGCGCCATTATCGGGTCCATATCAGCCAGTTGGCCGAACAGATGCACCGGCATGATTACTTTGGTCTTCGGTGAGATGGCCGCTTCGATTAGGCCCGGGTCGATATTATAGGTATTCAAATCGATATCGACGAATACCGGCCGGGCGCCCAGGCGCGAGATAACCCCGGCGGAAGCAAAGAAAGAAAAATTGGAAGTGATAACTTCGTCCCCCGGTCCGACATCACAGGCGCGCAGGGCAATCAGCAGGGCGTCGGTTCCCGAAGCCACGCCGACGGCATAAGGCACTCCGGACAATGCGGCGACCTGTTCTTCCAAACGCGCCACCTGCGGCCCCAGGATAAAAGAACTATTTTCCATGACATCAAAGACGGCTTTTTCAATTTCCGGTTTCAGATAAGCATACTGACGGGACAAATCGAGAAGCGGAACGGCCATAAAATAAATCCTCAATCTTTCCAGTTTTGATTTTCCAAAAGTTGTTCCGGCGGAACATCGCGAAAAACCCTGGCCGGGACACCGGCGACAATCTTTTTTGCCGGGGTGTCCTTCGTTACCAGCGCTCCGGCGGCCACCAGGCTGTCTTCATTTATAACCAGACCCGGCAAAATAGTTGCATGCACCCCGATACGGGCGCCTTTTTTAATCGTCACGCCTTTGAAATGTTTGAACCGTTCTTCGGTACGGCCGATATAGTTGTCGTTCGACGTGGCCACGCACGGAGCCACAAAAACCCGGTCCTCGAGCTCGGAATAAGCGGTAATATATACATTGGTCTCGAGCTTGACATAACAGCCGATTTTGCAGAAATTCTCAACCGCCACTCCGCGACCGACTATGGTATATTCACCTATCGTTACATTTTCTCTCACCGTGGCCAGGTCGGCAATCAACACCCTCAGACCGATATCCGAACCCCGGTAAATCACCACGTGGGTTCCGATAATACAGCCGGCGGCGATGCGTGCCGGGGGAAACTCCTGGTCCTTTGTAACCGCCGTGTTGGCCGCTTTCATAGGCAGTTTGCCGATAACCGCCCCATCGTCGATACGGACGTTGTCGCCGATAAAGGTGCCCTCGTGAATCACCACATGGTGGCCGATTTCACAATCCTCGCCGATTTTTACATGACCGGCAAAATAACAGAACTCGCCGTAACGGGTGCCCGCCCCGATTTTAGCCGTCGGTGCAATTACAGATGTAGACATCGATACCTCAAATTTAATCCCTTTATTGTTTGTTCATCAACCGGCGCACACCGGGCAGCCAGCCAAGATAAGCCGCGATGAACATCGCCACCCGCTTATAGTCCCCGGGTTTTTTTTCGGAGAGCTGCCGAAAATATTCAAAAATAAAAGCCAGCATAACCGCCGCCAGAACCGAAAAACCGAAACTTCCCGCGACAAGCAACGTCCGCCGGGGCCGGCTGCGAACTTCGGGTACACGGGCATGGTCCAGTACCGTTATAGTCGGGGCTTCTTCCCGTTCGTGAATCTTGGCTTGTTCCAGTTGCTCCAGAAGAATCGTGTACAACGATTCATTGACTCTGACACGGCGGTAAAGATTCTGATACTCGCCTTTCAACCGGGGGATCAGGGCGATCGGCAGGGAGAAAAAAGAGCTGTCCGGATTTAAAGTTTCCAGCTGTTCCAGTCTGCTTTTAATAATATCGCGCCTTTTTCTTTTTTCCACAAGATCGGGATTGTCTTTTCCCAGCATCAGTTCGCTCATCTGCAGGTCGATTTCGATATTGGTCAGGGAAACTTTTAACTGCACCGCCTGTTCAATCGCCAGTCGGGTTTGCTGGTCGAAATCGATAGCCTTGTTATCAATCTGGAACTGTTCAAAAACCTCCCGAAGAGAATCCAGCTCGTGAGCCACTTCGGCCAGCCTTTGTTCGATGAAAGTTTTACTCTGTTTGGCTCGGGAAGTGACAATTTCCTGGTTCAAAAGGTTCAGTTCCGCCACCAGGGCGTTGGTTATATCAGCCGCCATTTGCGGGTCCCGGTCTTCAAATGATACGCTTAACAATCCTTCCGGAGTAACCTCAATGCGGGCATGCGACATGAACACCAGGTGGGTTTCAATCATGTTGGTCGTCCCGTAGTAATTTTTCAAATCGAATTTTTCGATCACCCGTTCAACCAGTGTGCGACTGGAGAGCATCCGGGCATGAACATCGGTCGGAGTAACCATAACCGGCAAATTCAAACCTTCGGTTATCGACACCACCTCAGCCAGTTTGGAGTAACTTCCCACCGGCATGGATATATCTTTCGGCGGCAACAGCAGGGCGTTAGCCTCATACCATTTGGGTAAAAGCAGAGAAACGACCACCGCGGCCAGGGTTACCAGGATAACAAAAAGAAAAATGAATCCCCGGCGCCGGGCCAGGCCCTCAAAGAACAGCCATAGATTACTTGAAGGTATTTCGTTCATAGTTTAACTTCCACCGCTTCGATTATTACCTCGTTACCGTCGTTGACTGCCGGCTCGGTTGAGGACAGACGGGTGGTTTTAGAGATACGGTCGAATATCTTAATATAACTGCGCTCGGCGTTCTTTTGAAAACCTCCCGCCAGGTTAATATAGTAAAGCACATTCTGTCCCTTACTGAAAGGAAAATAGCCCGGATGCAGAACATAACCGCTGACTTTCACAAAACCCATCTCAGGAGGAATAAAGACCGAATCGGACGGTTTCAAAATGAAATTTTCGAATTTACCGTCGGACATGGAATATTTATTTATGGGAAAACGAAACGGGATTGATTCCTCCCAGCGACTTTTCTCTACTCTTCTGAAAACCGTGGCGTTGTCGAAATTGGCGTTGGCATTAAGCCCGCCGGCGGCATCTAACAGGTTTTTTAAAGTCAAAGCTTCCTGAAAGGGATAATACCCGGGATTTTTAATCGCACCGAAAATGAGCAGGCGTCTCATCGACGGCCGGTCATCAAGGGCCGGTACCATTATGACGTCGCCGGGACGAATGTTCCCCGGTTGCCGGACATCCCGCCTGGGGTCACCGGAAATATAAACAGCTTCAAGGTCCGCCCGGTCTGTTACCCCCCCGGCCAGAGCCAGTAGGAGTTCCAAATTATCGTCCGGTAAAAGCTCGATTGCCCGGGGACAATTAACTTCCCCGACGATATTGACCGTCTCTTTTGATTTGCGGGGAACGAACAGGCGATTTCCGGCGTACAGACAGGGATTACAGGTATTATCACCCAGATAACGAAAACGGTCCAGGTCAACCCTGATATCTTTTTTACCCCCGGAGAAGATAATATTCCGGGTTGAACCGGTGACTTTGACTCCTCCCGCCGCGGTAATCATTTCCGAACTCAGAAAAGAGGTAAAACCAAGATATATATCTGGTTCATTAACTTCCCCGGTTACTGCCACACCGACCTGGTAAGGTTCGCGAACCGAGATATCAATTTCCCGGGCATTGTACAGTTCCTGCAACGGCTGGTACAAAAGGGAGCGGGTTTCAATCAGC
>JAQUSF010000091.1 GCA_028715215.1 Candidatus Zixiibacteriota bacterium | reverse complement strand
GCCGTGTCCAATGATGGCGCCGGTGCGCTGTTCAACCCGGCCGGCCTGGCGGACCTGAGGAAAATTCTCTTTGCCACTTCCTACCGGGTAATGCAGCTCGACCGCAAACTGGGCTATGTAATGGCGGTTTTCCCCATCCAGAACCAGGCTGTCATGGGCGTGCACTGGCTTTACGCCGGGTCGGGTTCGGTGATGATGCGGGATTTTAATGGCCGTCCGCTGGGGGATGAATTCAGTCAGAATAACCATGCCTTTGCCGTCCTGTTCGCCAAACGCTTTGAAAGATATTTTGGTTTCGGCGCCAAACTGAATTACTATCATGCCACGATTCCCGAAGTTACTTCCAGCTCGATTGGTTTTGATTTCGGCTTTATGCTATATGTGGATGAACTGGTTGACCGTGAAAAGAGGGAAAGTATGCCCGTGAAAAATATTCAGGCCGGTTTAACGGTTAAAAATATTGGGATGAAATATCCCTGGAACAGTGAAAAATTCAATCGCCTTTATCGAGGTGACACCCGCGGCTATGAACAGGACGACAAAGTCCCCCTGGAGGTCGGTCTGGGCGGGTCAGCCAGGTTTTTAAAATCTAAACTTTTGCTGGCTACTGATGTTTTAAAGAATGAGGAGCAGGCGATGGTGTTCCAGGCTGGAGCCGAGTACCTGGTAACCCCGGAGTTTGCCCTGCGGGCCGGCTATGGCGATAAACGCTTCACGGCCGGAACCGGATATATATTCAAATTCGCCAGGCAGCTTCTCGCAATCGATTATGCTTTTTCGACGGATAAAGCGGATGAAGGTTCGGAGCATATTTTCTCCTTTGACCTTTTATTTTAAGGACGTTTGAATGCGGAGAATATTTTTTGTTTTTGTAATCCTGACGGGTTTGTCATGGTCCCGAACATGGTCAGAAAGTGGTGACGGCCTGGCGTTGATGAAGGTTGAAGCCGGGGCGCGACCTTCGGGGATGGCCGGTGCCTTTGTCTCGCTTACAGGCGACCCCATGACGGCGGTTTATAATCCGGCGGGTGTTGTCGCCAATGACCGCTTTACCGCTTCCTTCGGCCATGTTGTCTACTGGGAAAATATCCGCTTCGAAACCGGCTATTTTGCCACCCGTTTACAGGGCCGGTTTTACCTTCATGGTGGTATTCGTTATGCCCGGGTGGATGATTTGCAGGGGCGTTTCTTTTCAACGCTTGACCCGGCTTTTATTACCGAATTTGACGCCCATGACCTTTCCATCAAAAGCGGACTGGCTTATAAGGTCAATGATAAAATATCGGCTGGTTTTGCGATGGGCTGGTTTTTTGAAAAAATCGACACCTGGCGGGGTTCCTCGTTTAATATCGACTTAGGCGTTCGGATGGCAATAAACAACCATATCGATGCCGGCGCCTCGGTCACTAATCTAGGCTCGTCATTCCAGTTGACCCAGAGCGGTCAACCGTCATCGCGCGATATTACCCTGCCCACCACCTATCGTTTGGGCGGGTCTTACCGCTACCAAAAGTACCTGGGAGCCATGGATATGGTTGTGGTCGACGAGGAGCTGCACCTGCATGCAGGAGCCGAAGCGGACCTGCATGAACTGTTCAGCCTGCGGGGCGGGTATATGTTCAATTATGATTCGAAAAATTTGACGGCCGGGGCTTCCTTTCACCATCGCAACATGACTTTCGATTACGCTTTTGTGCCGTACACTAATGACCTTGGAACCACACACCTTTTTAATATCACTTTTAGACTGTAAATCTTAGGAGAAACTTATGGCGAAGTATAAAATTGCCTGGCTGTCGGGCGATGGCGTCGGCAACGATGTCATGGAAGCAGCCAAAATTGTTCTGGATAAAATGGCTTTTGACGCTGAATATATTCACGGTGATATCGGCTGGGAATTCTGGAAAACCGAAGCCAACCCCCTGCCGGACCGGACGATAAATATTCTGAAAAATACCGATTGCGCTCTTTTTGGAGCTATTACCTCGCTGCCTAAAGAAGAAGCGGAAAGCGCTTTGATTCCGAAACTTCAGGGGAAGGGACTGGTTTATGCCTCTCCGATAGTCCGCCTGCGCCAGGAATTCAACCTTCGTACCAACCTTCGCCCCTGCAAAGCCTACCCGGGCAACCCCCTGAACTATAAAGAGGGTATCGATATCGTGGTTTTTCGTGAGAATACCGAGGACCTTTACAGCGGTGTGGAATTTTTCCCTCTGCCCGATGAAGTCCGGGAAGTTGTCAAAAAACACAATAAAAAGATGGCTCGTTTTGACAGTACCCCCGGGAACCAGATTGCCGTTTCACTGCGGATAAATACCAAAAACGGCTGCCGGAATATCATTAGCGACGCTTTTGAATATGCCCGGAAAACCGGACGTAAATCGGTTACAGTGGTGGAAAAACCCAATGTTATCAGGGAGACTTCCGGTCTTATGATTCGCACCGCCCGCGAAGTGGCCAAAAATTATCCTGGTATTCAGCTCTGGGAAACCAATATTGATGCCATGTGCATGTGGCTGATAAAAAATCCTCTCGATTACTCCGTACTGGTAACTTCAAACATGTTCGGTGATATCATCTCCGATTTGTGCGCTCAACTGGTCGGGGGACTGGGTTTTGCCTCGTCGGGCAATATCGGCGATAATTATGCCGTTTTTGAACCGACTCATGGTTCCGCACCCAAATATGCCGGTCAGTACAAAGTCAATCCGATGGCCATGCTTCTCTCGGTCAAGATGATGTTCGACTATCTTGAAGAAAACGATAAAGGCCGGGTTCTGGAAAACGCCATCGCCAGAGTCGTGAAGGAAGGAAAAATACGCACCTACGATATGGGTGGAAAAAACTCCACGCTCGAAGTCGCTCAGGAAGTCGCCAGAAATCTTTAAACATTTTTCGGGCAACTTCGTCTTTTAAACATCTTGATACAGGATTGGTCCTCCTGTATCGGTAAACTCCTTTCTTCTGTGTGTTTAAGCGAAGACGGCTGTCCTTTCTGCAGGGACAGCCTTTTTTTATTGCCAAGAGGCGCTTTGACAAATTGTTATAAGATAGGGGGAAAATATTAAATTGAATAATTATTTCTCGAACTTTTCAGGTGGTTTCAACGTCTAAGTATATGAAAAGGCAAATCCCCCTCAAGGGGATGCAGCTCCTTTTTCTATGTGCTTAAGTAAAAAGGGTTGTCTGTTTATCAGACGACCTTTTTTAATGGTCTTTTATTTGAAGTTCCGGAAGGGAGGAAGAAATCGAACCCTTTTTATATAGTATTAAGAAAAAAGAATAAAAAAATTAAACATTTAATTCAAATTATCGTCTTTTTAACTGTTGCAGAACAGAGTCATCTGTTCGGTAATATTCCCTCCATTTTTGATGTGTTTATTTGCAGAGGTTGCCTGCTTCCCGGGCAACCTTTAATTTTTTGTTATAATCCAGTCGTAAGAGGTTACCTTAAGGACATGCCGCCAGCGGTTCATGGGCTATATAAAGGTAACTTATTATGGCAGTGATATCGGAGATATCCGGTTCGCCGCCGGAACCGTTGACGTCGGCTTCCTCGGGACAGCATAATGAAAAATGTGAAAGGTACAGGTAGTCGATGAGCCGGGTTATATCGGAAATATCCGGTTCCTCATCTTCGGAACAGTCAACATTACCTGTCAAGCCCTGGCAGCACGGTACATAAAACGGGTCTTTCAGTATGATGATGGAGTACATATCCGCCAGAAAAATAAGGGAATCCTTTAAAGTGAGTTTGGAGCCTGCGCCGGGAGTATCGTAACCGCCCAGGAGTTGGGGGTTGGTAGGGTCGGAGAAATCCAGTACCTGAAGACCGTAAATAGCGTCAGTCACATAAGCCAGGTTGCCCCTGACGGCGATACCTTCGGCTTTTCCGGGTGTCCGGTACAGGTATAAATTGGTGATATCAGCCGGCTCGGAAATGTCGGTGATATATAAGCCGCTGTCGTTGGTTACGAACGCCAGGGTGTCTTTGAGTACGACCTGGTAGGTATAACCGGGCAACAGATAATCACCCACCCAGGTCGGTAGAGTGGGATTGGAGATATCGATTATTCGCAAACCGTCATGAAAATCAGTATAGTAAGCCAGGTTATTTTTGATGGTTACCTGACTGGCGCCGTCACCGGAACGGGACAGGAGAGCGGGATTTTCCAGGTCGCTGATTTCGAGAATACACAATCCGCCATACTTGCCGTAACCGGCAGGCAGGTAAAGGCGGTTGCCATACACCAGTAAGTCATATGACCAGGCGACCGAGTCGGCGAAGTGATTCCAGAGGTAAACGGGCGCCGAGGGATTGGAGACATCATGAATTTCCAGTCCTCTAAAAGCCGCCGCCACGAAAGCGAGAGTGTCGCAGACCTGGATACCGCAGGCGTAACCGGCGGTATTACTGCTGCCGAGATGAACGGGAAAGGTCGGGTCGGAGATGTTGAAAATCTCGAGGCCACCCCAGAAATTAGCCGAATACAGCACGTCATCGACGACTTCGACATCGCCCGGCATCCAGCAGTAACCGAAATCGCCTACGTACGCTGGTAAGGCGGGATCATCGACATCCATCACACATACCCCGCTGCAACCTTCCAGGGTGATACTGGTTGAAAAAAGAGTTATGTGGTGTACATAAAGTTTCATCCGGGAGCCGAAAATGCCGCCGCATTGCGATATTTTGCCTGTAAAAGCCGGATTTAACGGGTCATTTATATTTATTATCTGAAAATAACCGTCACCATCAGGGAAATACACCAGGCTGTCCTTAACGAATAAATCAGCAATCATCCCGGTTACATCATAATTGCTCAGCAGGGCTGGATTGTCGGGCTGGCCGACATTGACAATCTGCAGGCCATCAATGAATTCCGAACCCAGGTAAACGATGGTATCAACCACTTCCATATCCCGGAACCGGCAGGGGGAGTTATATTCGCCCAGCTTCAGCGGCAACGAGGGATCCGGAATTGCCAGGATATGCAAACTGCCGAGAGTGTCGCCGATATAGACTAGAGTACCGTTCACTGCGACATTTTCGATATAGTCAAGTTGAGTGTAACTGCCCAGGAAGGTCGGATATTCCGGATTACTGACGCTTATTATCTGCAAACCGCCGTCACCGTCGGCGACGAAAGCATTTGTCCCCGATACTACTAGTTCCTGAGCGAACCCCGGGGTATTGTAATGGCCGACCAGATGCGCATCCTCGGTGGTCATGGCAACATCGATAATGAACAGACCGTCACGACCGGCACAAATATAGAAATAATCACCGCTACGGTAAAAGCTCTCCGCCGCTCCCGGAAAATAAACATGAAAGAAATATTCCGGCTCGGCGTAGTAGTACATGTAATAAATAACCAGGGTATTGTGAAAGAGGACAAAGAGGTAACTATCGTCCGCCCATATATCTCGAGCCTGCGACCACAGACAGCTGCCGATGAATTCAAGCTCAGTATCAGGCTCTATGGTTGCGGTATTATTTATTGTCCGAACGTTCGGAAACCCGAAGGAGAAAGGTTCCGGGATAGTTCTGGTTTTTTCAGGTATCCAATCGCCCAAAAGAGTGCCGGTGCTGAAAACCAGTAACAGAAGCATCAATAAGATGGTTTTCTTAAGCATAATAATCCTCTCTTTTTTTTATTTCGGACGATGAGGGCGAATATTTACTTACCGAGATGTTACACCATAATATACGGTATAAACTGTTTTTATAAAAGTGATTTTTTCTTCTGAATTGCAACCAGGCCGCAATTCACTCTCGGCGAATGGGGGATTAATAATTTCTGAGTTTTTCAAGCGATTTATTTTGACAGGGCTTTGTTCAGGCGTTCCATAATCAGAGTCCGGGCGTTCTGCAGAGCCTTACCGCGATGGCTGACCAGATTCTTTTCTTCTACTGTCATTTCGGAAAAGCGTTTGCCCGAGGGCGGGTAATAAAAAACCGGGTCATAGCCGAAACCTTTCATCCCGACCGAGTCCTCGGTAATATATCCCTCGGCTGTGCCCTCGACTGTTTCCACGGTTCCATTCTCCCAGCACACCGCAATAACACAGCGGAAACGGGCGGTACGTTTTTCTATGGGTACATCTTTGAGCTCGGCTAAAAGTTTGCGGTTGTTATCGGCATAGGTAACGTTCTCGCCGGCATAACGCGAGGAAAAAACTCCCGGCGCGCCGCCCAGAGCGTCAACCTCAAGCCCGCTGTCGTCGGCCAGGGCGGCCATCTCGCAGAACTCAGCTACTTGCCGGGCTTTAAGGATGGCGTTTTCTTCGAGAGTCTGCCCGGTTTCCTGCGGGTCGGGGAATTCAAGGAAATCGTCGGCGGTGAGGATTGTGACCGGAAGGTCATCGAGCAGATTTTTTATTTCCCTGATTTTATCTTCGTTATTAGTGGCGAGTACGAGTTGCATATAAAAGAGGCTTTCTTGAATATCATGAAAAAGGTTTATCTTGCTTTTTAAAATTCTGGTCAGTATTGGAGTTAGTAACCTTACCGTTGGATATCTTTCTTTTGCGAATTTCAGAATGAAAAAAGCAAGGTTTCATTTTCAATACCCGCTTATATCCACCCTCGTTACGCGTTCCACCGGGCGTCCCAGAAAGCGTGCCGCCACCTGTGTGAATTTCTCCGGAACATCGGACACGTAAAACTTATGCTCGCCCTCGGGCGTCGGTTGCTGGGATGCAGTGGTGTTGATTATCTTCTTCTCCATAAGAATCTTGTAGGCTTCGCGGGCGGTTTCCTGACCGCTGTCGATAAGCGTAACCTCGTCACCCATGACGTCGGCAATGATGTTTTTCAAAAGCGGGTAATGGGTACAGCCCAGAATCAGGGTGTCGATATTGACATCGCGCATTGTTTGCAGGTAATCCTGCGCAATCAGGTAGGTAGCCTTCTTTTCGATATAACCTTCCTCAGCCAGCGGGACAAACAGGGGGCAGGCCAGCGAGAAGACCTTGATATCCGGCCTGACCTGATGAATAATCCGGGCATAGGCATTGGAACTGATAGTGGCCATGGTGCCGATTACCCCGATACGGGCGTTTTTAGTCCGGGCGATAGCGGCCCTGGCGCCGGGTTCGATAACGCCGATAATGGGGATTTCGAAATTGGGGGCAACGTCGTCGAGCGCCACCGAGGAGGCGCTGTTGCAGGCGCAGATGATGAATTTAACTTTATGTTCGAGAAGGAACAGAATATCCTGGTTAGTGAACTTGGTAATAATTTCTTTCGAACGCCCGCCGTAAGGAGAGCGGCCGACATCGCCGAAATACACGACGTCTTCCTGCGGCAGGAGTTTGAACACTTCACGAGCGACAGTCAGCCCTCCCACCCCGGAATCGAAAATGCCGATGGGATTATTCATAGACACGCCTGCTTTTTTTTATTCTCATGACCATACCTTTCACTGATTTTCATACTTGGCTTTGAAACGTTTGATAGCCTGGTAAATACCTTCAGCCACCTGTTTGTGATAATCTTTATTTTTCAGTATTTTTTCTTCGTTTTTATTCGAGATGAAAGCCGCTTCGACCAGCACCGACGGCGTGAACACCTTGTTGAGAACAAAGAAACCGGCCTGGTCCACACCCCTGGCAGGGATTTTCAGGCTGCGGCGAAATTCGCGGTCCACCATCATGGCGAAATCATGTGATTCCGCCTGGAACTCGGTCATAATCATTTCGTTGAGAATACTTACAACGGGGTCGTTATAAGTGTCCTCTTCGTTATCTTCAGGATTATTACTACCGGCCGATAGTTCGCGCAGGAAGAAGCTGTTTTCCAGCTGGGCGACCGCCCGGGCGGAATCATTCTTGGCCGGTGCCAGAAAAAAAACATTCCAACCACAGATATTCTTTTTGGGCGAAGCATTGGCATGAATGGAAATGAACAAGTCCGCCCCGGCTTTATTGGCGATTTCAGCCCGTTCCTCAAGACTGACATAAATATCCCGGTCCCGGGTCATGATAACTTTAAATTGTTTGTCCTTGCGGATGATTTTCGCCAGCTCTCTGGCAATATTGAGAACTATATCTTTTTCCCTGGTCCCCTGCTGGCCGATGGCGCCGTAATCCTTGCCGCCATGACCGGGATCGATGACGATAACATCAATTTTATTGTCCGGTCCGATAACCGGGCTGGTGTCGGCAGGGTCGAGCTCAAAATTTATATCCGGTATGGACATCTGTATCCGCGGCGGGTTAAATACCAGCATATGGTTCCATTTGGTAATATTCCTTTTCAAACGCACGGAAATCTGACCGGTGTTACCGATCTGGTGGACATTCATTTTATACATGAAGCGGGGATCCCGACGTGAAAGAATACGCGGGCTGTTTATGCGGGCGCCGGGAATGGAAATATTAATCCAGTTTCCCTCGGTCACGAAAATGTCGTAATTTAAAGCCGAAGTAAGAAAAACCTCAATCAGAATACCGTTGGCTTTACTGCTGATGGCGAAATCGGTAACATTGAAATATTCCGGTTCGACGCGAAGCATCCGGGCATCACTGTCCCAGCTGATTTTCTGAACGGTTACACCGTCCAGAAAGGGAGTAAAGGTCTCCGCCGGAACAAACAACTGGCCTTTGTTGTAAATAACCGGGTAAACGAGATTGAAAACGGAATCATCGAGTTTGAAATAAGCGGCATCGATAAGAAAATCGAAGCGGAAGTTGTCTTCGGTATATCTGACCCGGTGCCCGATTAACTCCCAGTCCAGCTGGCCGCCGAGAATTTCGGCCAGCTCGGAAAGAGAATAATAAACCACGTTATTTTTTTTAAAAGACTGAATTTCTTCGTAGCCGCCGGATACGGATATTTTAATTCTATCCGCCAATGAGGGTGCACCAGCGGATAAAACCAGTAACAGGGTGAAAAAAAATATAAAAGTTCTTGTTTTCATCAGTCGTTTTTTTCATCCCGGCGCATCGCCCGGCCGATTTTTCGTTCCGCCTCGGCCTCGGCGATAGCCTGCCGCTTATCATACTTTTTACGTCCCATAGCTACGGCAAGTTCGACTTTGACTACTTTCCCCTTAAAATAAATCGCCATAGGAATCAGGGTCATGCCGCGCTGCTGGGTCTGAACCATTAACTTATAAATTTCTCTTTTATGCAAAAGCAGGCGGCGCGGACGATAGGGGTCAAGAACCTCGTGAGCCATTTTGTAGGGAGAAATGTGCATATTTTTCAAATAGACCTGGTTTTGGTCGACCTCGGCATAAGCGTCAGAAAGGTTTACCTTGCCGTCCCGCAGCGACTTAACCTCACTGCCTTTAAGTTCAATACCGGCTTCAAAAGTGTTTTTTATCAGGTAATCATGCCTGGCTTTACGGTTACGCACTACATAGCGGATGTCATCCTGACTTTTTTGCATAGAATAAACAATAGGCTTTTCAGCCTTTTTTGGCAATTAAAAACAAAATTACATACCTGAAACCTGATAATTAGCCGGATTCAGTCATAACCTAATTTTTCCAATTATTAGACTGACCGATTCTGGCACTTTTTCTTTTACCTGATAAAGAATTCCGGGTTAAGATTACATCTTGTTAAGCCGATAAAATTATTTAGGTATTAAGGCAGTTTAGGAAATAATTTGTTAGGGATAAAGTAATGTCTTATAAAATTAAAATTCAAACCGCAAAAATTCTGGTCATCGACGATGAACCGGAAATTACCGATATTGTTGAAACTTTCCTGACAGAATCCGGCTACACTGTCGAAGTTGAAAATACCGCCATAAACGCTATGGAAAAAGCCCGGCAATTTAAACCCGACGTCATCTTACTGGATATTATGATGCCCGATGTCGACGGTTATAACGTTTGCCAGGAAATCAAGAAAGATCCCGCCCTGACCCATATCCCGGTCATTTTCCTGACCGGCAAAGACCGTAACGATGATATGGGGCGGTCGTTCAAAGCCGGCGGGGACATGTTTATCAAGAAACCTTTTTCCTGCGAGCGGCTTCTGGAAATAGTTAATATCGTGATTATGTCTACCAGCAAACATTAGTCATTGAAAAAAAATAATTCCTGCAGGGCTTGTTTTTTTGGTTGACTTTTTTGTGCGGTGCACTATATTTATAGGGATAACCATGAAGCTGATAAAAAGGTATAAAAACCGAAGGCTGTACGATATCGAATCCAGCCGGACCATTACTTTCGATGACCTGGCCCTGATGATAAAGAAGGGGCAGGAAATAAAGGTCGTTGATTCGGTAACCAACGAAGATATTACCCTGGCTGTGCTGGGCCGGGTGGTCGTTTCGGAACTGAGCGACTGGAATGATATCGGAGCCGCCAGGGCATTGCTTAAAAATATCATATCCTTAGGAGGTGAGAAATCCATGTCGATTTTAAAAAACACCGTGCTGGCTTCGATTGGCGTTTTGCAGGTGACCAAGGAAAAGGCCGAGAAAATCATCGATGAGTTGATCAAAAAAGGCGAACTGGACAAGTCCAGTCGCAAAAAAGCCATTATGGAACTTCTGGCCAAAGCCGAGAAAACCACCGGCGAGTTTAAGACCAAGGTGCTCAAGGAAGCCGAGAAAGCCCAGAAAGGGGTTTCAAAATTAACCCGGGAACTTAACTGGGCAAGGCAGAGTGACGTCCAGAAATTGGAAGTTAAAGTCAATAAGCTGGCCAAAGCCATTAAGGAACTGGAGAAGAAAATTATGCCGCCGGCAGTTTCGGGAGAATAGCTTATTTACAGTTAAGTTGCCTTCAGATGTCGGGGGGAACTTGGTTTTTTAAATCATTTTCCTGAGTTCGTTTTCATCGATTATCGTGATACCCAGTTTTTTGGCTTTATCAAATTTTGAGCCGGGGTCAACTCCCATGAGAACGAAATCAGTATTGCCTGAAACGGTCGCACTTACTTTGCCGCCGTTATCTTCTATCAGTTTCTTGAAATAATTTCGAGGCTGAGACAGGGTGCCGGTAATGACAAAGTTTTTGCCGGCCAGCCGGCCTTCGGTTTTCACTGATACGTAATCAGGGAAGACGACACCGCCCTGTTTCATTTTTTCTATCATCCGCCGATTGCTATCGACAGTGAAGAAGCTGACGATATTATTTGCTATAACGTTACCGATACCCGGAATGTGTTCAAGAGTTTCACGGTCGGCGGTCATAAGTTTTTTAAAAGAACCGAAATATTCAGCCAGAGCCCTGGCGGCGGTTTCACCGACGCCGATTATACCCAGGGCATTGATAATCCGTGGCAAATCGGCTTTTCGGGAACGGGCGATAGCCTCGATTAGGTTCTGCGCTTTTTTATCCGCCATCAGTTCCAGTGGCAGAAGTTGTTCTTTTTTCAGGAAAAACAGGTCGGCGGGCTCGGAAACCAGTTTTTCTTTTATTAATTGCCGGGCTAATTTATCACCCAGGCCTTCAATGTCAAATCCGCTTTTGGAAGCAAAATGAATCAAGCGGCCTTCAATCTGAGCCGGGCAGGCGGGATTGAGACAGCGATGCGCGGCCTCACCTTCGAGCCGGATTATTTTCTCACCACATGACGGACATTTGAGGGGATATTTGACACGGTGACTGTTAGCCGGTCTTTCGGCTATGACCACTTCCAGGACTTCGGGAATAACCTCACCCGCGCGCCTGATAATAACCGTATCGCCCAAATGGACATCCAGGCGCTTGAGTTCATCTTCGTTGTGGAGTGAGGCATTGGAAACTGTTACACCTGAAACCCGGGTCGGCTTAAGTTTGGCAATCGGGGTAATCACCCCGGTACGACCAACGGAAAACTCCACATTCTGTATAACCGATTCGGCTGTTTCGGCTTTAAATTTCCAGGCAACCGCCCAGCGGGGAGCGCGGGAAATCTGACCAAGAATTTCCTGCCAGGCAAAGTTGTTGACCTTTACCACCATGCCGTCAATGTCATAATCGAGTTCGGCGCGGATTTCGGTAAGACGAGTAAATTCCTTTTCAGTTTTATCGATGCCCTTTAAAAGCCGGATATGTTCATTGGTCAGAAAACCTTCTTTTATTAAGAAGTCAAAGGTCGTTTTCTGGTCGGGTAAACCTTTAAGGTTGGTATGAGAAATCCCGTAAGCAAAAAATAATAAAGGGCGTGAAGCGGTTATTTTTGGGTCAAGTTGCCGGAGTGACCCGGCGGCTCCGTTCCGGGTATTGGCCAGAGGCGAAAAACCCTGCTCAAGCAGTTTGTGGTTCAGTTTTTCAAAGGCTGATTTTCGCATAATGACTTCGCCGCGAACTTCGAGAAGCGGATAGTCACGGGCTGCCTGCTTGGAAAGTTTCAGGGGAATATTCCTGATGGTTCTTAAATTAGCCGTGATATTTTCACCCGTCACACCGTCACCGCGGGTGGCGCCCAGGACGAACAGTCCCTTTTCATATATCAGTTCCACCGCCAGACCGTCGAGTTTCGGCTCGGTGATATAGGTGATGTCTTCCTTTATTTCCAGGGCTTCGTGAACTCTCCGGTCGAATTCTGCAAATTCTTCAACTGTGGTAACTTTTTGCAGGGAGAGCATGGGCAGACGGTGGCGAACCGGTTCGAATTTTTTCGAGGGCTCGGCTCCCACCCTCTGGCTGGGGGAATCGGGTGTCACCAGCTCAGGATAGTGCTTTTCGATTTCCAGAAGGCGGTCAAAAAGGCGGTCGTATTCGGCGTCGCTTATCTCCGGATGGTCATCGACATAATAAAGACGATTATGATAATTTATCTTTTCTTTAAGTTGTTCATAATCGGCAAGAGTTTTTTTATCGGGTAGCGTCATGACAAAAAATTATATGGCTGTTTCCATGCTGTCAACTTACAATATGCGTTCTTTTCGAAAAGCGATTATTAACGGGCTGGATTAGATTGCCCGAGGGCTTTCCGGAAAGCGGCGATTTCCTGGCCGGCGATATCATCGACAATATCAATGACATAGAGGGCAATCAGGTGCAAGCGGTCACTGGTCTGTAGGATGATAGAGTCCGCCAGGGTATAGTTATAAAGCGGTGGTTCCGAAGAAAAGAGCAGTTTGATGGCGTTTTTTCGGGCATTGGCGGTTATTTTCGGTTCCGTGATTTTATCGCGGAAGTTCAGCCAGCGGATATCGGCCGGTTGGCTTTTTGAGGGGGGGTGAAAATCCTTATCCACCAGCCATAAACGGCGCGCCAGGGCGACCTCGATAAACAAAAGCCGGCCTTCCTTGTCAAGGTCGAAATGCACCCGCTCGGATTCGAGGAAAGAGAAAAAGCGATATTCCTTCGAAAAAGGGGCTAACTGGACATAAAGAGTTTCTTCTTCCAGTTGATAAAAACCCCGACCGGGGAAAACAATCCCGGCCGGGGTTTGAATTTTCAGTTTCAGATTTTTTACCGTCATGAAACTATTTAAAATCCTTCAAGCGCTCCTTGGCTTCTTCACCCTTGAGGGTGCCGGGATATTCGTCGGCCAGCCGTTGATAAAGGGCTTTGGCTTCCTTGTTAAGCCCCAGTTCCTGCTTGCAACGGGCCAGTTTGAAAAGGATCAGGTCTATATTAACGGAATTCGGATACTTGTTCATGACATACTCGAATTCC
>JAQUSF010000090.1 GCA_028715215.1 Candidatus Zixiibacteriota bacterium | reverse complement strand
CGGTGGTTTTACACCGCTGGAAGGGTTCATGGGGCATGATGATTGGAAGGGTGTCTGCAAAGACATGAAAATGAAAAATGGTATTTTCTGGCCCATCCCGGTCACCCTGTCGCATGATGAAAAACTTCCTGCCGGAAAGGAAATATGTCTGGTATCCGGGGAGACGGACGAAATCATGGGTACCATGAAAGTAACCGAATCTTACCAGATTGACAAGGAATTCGAGTGCAAGCACGTTTTCGCGACGACAGAAATGGAACATCCCGGCGTTCAGAAGGTGATGGCGCAGAAAGACTGGAACATTGCCGGTCCGGTGAAGGTACTCTCGGAAAGCTATTTCCCTCAGGAATTCAAGGGGATTTATCAGCGTCCGGCGGAAAGCCGCAAGATTTTCGAGGAAAAAGGCTGGAAGACCATCGCCGCTCTGCAGCTGCGTAATCCGATGCATCGCAGTCACGAATACCTGGCCAAGATTGCCATCGAGGTGAGCGACGGTCTTTATATTCACCAGCTGGTGGGCAAACTCAAACCGGGGGATATTCCGGCCGATGTGCGGGTGAAGTGTATCGACTCGCTCGTGGAACATTACTTCGACAAAAGCCGTGTGGTGCAGGGCGGTTACCCGCTGGATATGCGTTATGCCGGTCCCCGCGAAGGGTTGCTGCATGCTCTTTTCCGTCAGAATTTCGGTTGCACGCATATGATTATCGGTCGTGACCATGCCGGGGTGGGGAATTATTACGGTCCCTTCGACGCCCAGGAAATTTTCTTCAATCTCTGGGAGGGGGCGCTGGAATGTAAAATGTTGCCGATTGACTGGACCTTCTGGTGCTACAAGTGCGGCGGCATGGCTTCCATGAAGACCTGTCCGCATGCCAAGGAAGACCGTCTGTTTTTGAGCGGCACGGCCTTGCGTAAAGCCCTTTCCGAGGGCGGTGAGGTGCCGGTTGAATTCAGCCGTCCCGAAGTGCTGAATATTCTTCGTGAATATTATGCCGGTTTGAAGGACGATGAAAAAGTTGAGGTTAAATTACACGGTCATGCTACCGGCGATGCCAAGGTTAACAAGAAAAAATAATGTTTCCGAAAATTTATAATAACTCTTTAAGGAGGTCTTAATGCCTAGTTTTGTTATCCCAAGTAAATGTGATGGGTGTAAGGCACTGGACAAGACGGCCTGCCAATTCATTTGCCCGAATGACCTCATGGTCTTGAATAAAGAACTCATGAAGGCATACAATCAGGCACCTGAAATGTGCTGGGAATGCTACAGCTGCGTAAAGATTTGCCCAACTCAGGCGATTGAAATCCGCGGTTATGCCGATTTCTGCCCCATGGGCGCCAGTGTCACCCCGATGCGGAGTACCGATTCCATCATGTGGACGGTCAAATTCCGCAATGGCACTCTGAAACGGTTCAAATTCCCTATTCGTACGACTCCGGAAGGTACGGCGGTGCCGGACGGCGGTTTCAAGACGGAAACCGACGACCTGAAAAGCCCGCTTCTGTTCACCGAGCCTGATTCCAACAGATGTCCTGAACGTAAACTCCCGATGGTGAAGTAAGAAAGGAAAGGTGAATAATGGCTAAATTTGAAACGGTTGAAATAAAAACCGATGTTCTTATCGTCGGTGGCGGTATGGCCGCCTGTGGTGCGGCAGTGGAAGCCTCATACTGGGCCAAGAAAAACGGATTGAAAGTCACCCTGGTTGACAAGGCGGCGATGGACCGTTCCGGAGCCGTGGCGATGGGTCTTTCGGCCATCAACCAGTACGTCGATGTTTGCGGCGGCAAGAATACCGTGAAAGATTATGTTGATTATGTCAGAAACGACCTGATGGGTGTAACTCGTGAAGACCTGGTGGCCAATATTGCCCGCCATGTCGATTCCACCGTGCACCTGTTCGAAAAATGGGGACTCCCCATCTGGAAGGACGCGCAGGGTAATTATGTTCACGAGGGTCGCTGGCAGTTGATGATTAACGGCGAATCCTATAAGATTATCGTTGCCGAAGCGGCCAAGAACGCTCTTAAAGCCGCCGGCGGTGAATATTACGAACGTGTTTTCATCACCGAACCGCTGGTCAAGGACAACAAGTGTGTCGGGGCGGTTGGTTTCAGTGTCCGCGAAAACAAGTTTTATGTTTTCAAAGCCAAGGCCACCGTGGTAGCGATGGGTGGTGCCGTACACGTCTTTAAGCCGCGGTCTTCAGGTGAGGGTCTGGGACGTTCCTGGTATCCGCCGTTTAACTCCGGTGCCAGTGCTTATTTCACCATCAAGGGCGGTGCCGAGATGACTTGCCAGGAAGTGCGTTTTATCCCGGTTCGTTTCAAGGATGCATATGGTCCGGTCGGCGCCTGGTTCCTGCTGTTCAAATCCCGCGCCACCAACGGCCTCGGTGAGAACTATATGGAAACCCGCCGTGGTGAACTTGAAAAGTGGAAACCCTACGGCCTGGTCAAACCGGTTCCGGCCAACCTGCGTAACTGGTTGATGATGCTCGATGTTATGGAAGGCAAGGGTCCGATTTTCATGCGAACGGAAGAAGCCATTGCCAATCTTTCCAAAGCCGTTCCGGATGAAAAAGAACGCAAGAAAAAGCTTAAAGAACTTGAATCCGAGGCCTGGGAAGACTTCCTTGATATGACCATTTCACAAGCTATCCTCTGGGCGGCCACCAATACCGCTCCGGAAGAAAAACCATCCGAGATTGCGGCTTGTGAGCCGTATTTTATCGGTTCGCACTCCGGCGCTTCCGGTGCCTGGGTCAGCGGTCCGGAAGATATCGCTCCCGAAGGATATTTCTGGGGTTATGCCAACATGACCACGGTGCAGGGGATGTTTGCTGCGGGTGACGCGTCCGGCGCTTCCTCGCACAAGTTCTCCTCCGGTTCTCACGCCGAGGGTCGTATTGCCGCTAAATCGGCAGTGCGCTATGCCGTCGAAAATCCCGCCGAGCCGACTTTCGATAATAATAAAATCGAAGAGCTCAAAAACCGTATCCTCCTCCCGCTCGACCTGTATGAGCAGCACAAGGGCGCTTCCTCTGACCCGGATATCAACGTCAACTACATCAAGCCCAAGATGTACATGTTCCGTCTCCAGAAGATTATGGATGAATACGCCGGCGGTGTCAGCACGCAGTTTACCACCAGCAAGAGCCTTCTGGAAAAAGGTCTCGAACTGATCGCTTTCCTCAAGGAAGATGCCGAGAAACTGGCGGCCGAGAATCTGCACGAACTGATGCGCTGCTGGGAAAACATCCATCGGACCTGGCAGGCGGAAGCTCACATCAGAACAATTTTGTACCGTGAAGAGACCCGCTGGCCCGGTTATTACTTCAGAGCGGATTACCCCAGCATGAAGAAAGACTGGAACGTCTTCGCCAACTGCAAGTGGCATCCCAACACCGGTGAATGGGAAATGATTAAACGTGAAATCAAACACGTTTATCCCGAACCGGCTGACCACGAGCTGTTAGGCGGCTGATGACCGGTCATTAGTTTGATTCGCTTTTTCTAACGAGTCATATATAAAGTCCCCCGGAAAATATATCCGGGGGGCTTTTATTTGCCTGTCGTCTGAAAATTATTAAAGAATCGGCTGTCAGGAGGTTGCTTTTACTGATTTTGGCTTTATATTTATCAGTGATGAACATGAATATTGAAGAGAAAAAATATTATTGTCCTTATTGCGATAAGCCCCTGTCTAAATGGCTGGCTGCTCCCGACTCATCCTGGGGACCCGAACCGCAACTGGTCTGTTTTAACGATGAATGCCCTTATTATGTACAGGGCTGGGAGTGGATGCAAAGGCAGTTTCAACAGAAAGTTTCATACCGGTATCGTTACCACCCGATAACCGGCGAAGCAGGGCCGTTACCGGTTTATTCACCCGATGCTTTAAAAAGCGGCATCATAGAATAGCAGGTCGTCATGAGAGAAATCGAAAAACTGAAAGAAGCCATTTTAAAAGAATATCCCCGTCTTGACGAAAACAGTACTTTCAAGTTTCGCTGTCATAAAGGGGTACCCTGTTTTAACGAATGTTGCGGCGACGTTAATATCTTTCTGACTCCATATGATATTATCCGCCTGAAAAACCGCCTTGGTATTAAATCTGAAGAATTCCTGAAAAAATACACCCTCACCCCGTTTGATAAAAATCTCAAGTACCCGGTACTGCTTTTGAAAATGGAAGAAGACGATAAAAAAAGCTGTCCTTTTGTCACCCCTGACGGTTGCAGCGTTTATACCGACCGTCCCTGGGCCTGCCGGATGTACCCGCTGGGCCAGGCTTCGCCGGGCGAAGGAGCCGGGGCGATCAGCAAACCTTTTTATTTCCTGCTCAGGGAGGCTGTGTGCAAGGGTTTTGAGGAAGACAATCTAATGACCGTCGGCGAATGGCTCCGTGACCAGGGTATTATCGAATATAACGAGATGGGAGAATTTTTCAAAGACCTGACCCTGCACCGTTTCTTTCAGAAAGGCGGTGAGCTTACCCCGGAAAAAATGGAAATGTTTTTCATGGTTTGCTATAATATCGATAAATTCCGGGATTTTCTTTTTGGCAGCAGTTTTTTCGTTAAATTCGATGTGGCTCCGAATGAACAGAAAAAATTGAAAGAGGACGATGTCGAGTTGTTGAAATTCGGCTATGCCTGGCTGTGCTTTGCCCTGTTCGGTGAAAAGACCTTAAAGGTTAAAGAGCAGGTGCTTAATGACAAGAAGAAGGAACTTGAAAAAAAGCAAAAAAAATAGATTGATAAATACGTGGATATTTTAAAAAGCTCCCCGGAAAAAGGGGAGCTTTTTTGTTTGATGCAATTTTTACCAGAGGCCGAGCTGGTCCTTGGCCAAGTCAGAAGCCATTTCCCTGGGGTCCCAGGGCGGGTCCCAGACTAAAACAATGTCCACTTTTTTGACGCCTTCCATCCGGCTGACTATTTTTTTGGTCATCGAAACCAGCAAATCGCCGTAAGGACAGGCGGGCGTGGTCAGGGTCATTTTTACTTTTACTTCCCCCAGTTCATCGACATCGATATCGTAAATCAAACCAAGGTCGACGATGCCGATCCTTATTTCCGGGTCCTGAACCGGTTTCAAGGCTTCGATTATCTGCTGTTTGGTAGGGACGGCCATGATTTGATTCTCAACTATTTTTTATTTTCTTCATCTTCGGTGGAGACTACGGCTTTATCGCCTTTGCCGTTTTCGTAATTCTTCAGACCTTCGATCAAGGTAACCCAGGCCAGGAGGGCGCATTTGATTCGTACCGGGAACTGTCTTACACCTTTAAGAGCGTCCAGGTCGCCCAGCGAATCGGGTACCTCAACTTCTTCGCCTTTTAGAATCCTTTTGACCAGTTCGGCAATCTGCTTGGCTTCCTCGAGGGATTTACCCTTGATAAGTTCCGCCAGGATTGATCCCGAAGCGGTGGAAATGGCGCAGCCTTTGCAGTCGACATGAATATCTTTCAGGGTATTGTGGTCCTTGTCCATTTCGACTTCCAGGGACAATTCGTCGCCGCACGAAGGATTGTGCCCGTCGGAAATAATATCAAAATGAGCGAGCGGTTTTTTTCCCCGTGGGGAACGGTAATGGTCGAGAATAATTTCCCGGTATAAATCATCCAGCGATTGGCTCATAATCCGAAATATCTCCTCATTTCAACCAGGGCATTACAGAGTATATCGATGTCGTCTTCGTTATTGTAAATATACAACGAAGCGCGGGCGGTGGCAATCTTTCCCAGGACTCTCATCAAAGGCTGGGCGCAGTGATGACCGGCCCTGATGGCGACTCCTTTGGAATCAAGAAAAGTGCTGATGTCATGGGGGTGCAGGTCTTTATCGGTGAAGGAGATGGCGCCCCCGCGCTGGGTGACATCCTGCGGTCCCTGGATTTCAATTCCTTCAATCCGGGATAATTTTTCTATGGCATAACCGGTCAGTTCCATTTCATGGCGATGGATATTTTCCATCCCGATTTCTTCAAGATAAGTCAGGGCGGCATGGTAAGCCACGACATCGGCAATATTAGGTGTCCCGGCTTCGAATTTGTGCGGAATATCCGCCCAGGTGACCCGGTCGAAACTAACTTCACTTATCATCTCGCCCCCGAAATTGAAAGGCGGCATATTTTCCAGAAGTTCACGCCTGGCGTACAGGACGCCGACGCCGGTGGGACCGAGCATCTTATGCGAGGAAAAGACATAGAAGTCGACATCCAGGTCTTTTACATCGACCGGCAGATGGGGGGCGGCCTGGGCGCCGTCGGCCAAAAACAGGGCTTTTCGGGCGTGGGCTTTAGCCGCCAGTTCTTTGATGGGATTTATCGTTCCCAGGACGTTGGACATGTGGGTAACAGCTACCAGTTTGGTTCGGGGATTGATGATTTCATCGATATTGTTCAAATCCAGATGACCGCAGACAGTAATGGGAATGCGTCGGATAACGGCTTTTTTCTTTTTAGCCAGCATGAACCAGGGTATGAAATTGGCATGGTGTTCCATTTCGGTGATAACGATTTCATCGCCTTCGTGGATGTTTTCCTCGCCCCAGGTACAAGCCACTAAATTTATCGATTCGGTCGTACCGCGGGTGAAGATGATTTCTTCGCTGGCTACGCCGCCTATAAAAGAGGCCGTGTGCGCCCGGGTGGCTTCATAGGCGCGGGTGGCGTCTTCGGCGAGCTTGTGCAGACCCCGGTGGATATTGGCATTGGTCTTGCGATAATACTCGATAATGGCATTAATGACCACCCGTGGTTTTTGCGAGGTGGCGGCGTTATCCAGATAAACCAGCCGGTTGCCGTTGACCGTTTCATTCAGGATGGGGAAATCGGCTTTGATTTTTTCGATGTCAAACCGGCTTAACGGGCTGGCAGCCGCGGTTCTGTTCCTGGTGATATTTGATGTCATATTGTACCCGAATTTATTAAAAAGAGTCCTCAGTCCAAAAAAATGAAAATATTTTTTCCTTCAATTTTCAGTTTATAAGTATCCAGTGGCGCCACCGCCGGAGGGGATTTAACTTCACCTGTCGTTAAATCAAAACGGGCGCCGTGCCGGGGGCAGACGATTTCATCGCCGTAAAGTTCCCCTTCACTGATGGGCGCCGAATCATGGGTGCATTCATCGCTCACCGCAAAATAACCGTCGGTTATATGCGTAACAATGAACTTGTGGTGTCTGACCGTGAAGGCTTTAAAACGGCCTTCGGGTATTTCATCCGTGGTTGCGACTTTTATGTAATCACCCATCTCAGATATCCTCCAGACGCCGGGTGACGAAACCGACCAGCCGGTCTTTAATATCGGCCGGCAGAAGTTTTAAGGTCGCTTCGATAAAACCGGTTACGACCATCCGGACCGCTTCGTCGTAACTTATACCGCGGCTCTGCAGGAAAAAAATCAGCAGGGGGTCAATCGGTCCTACGGTGGCACCATGGGTGCAGCGGACATCCTCGTTTAATATCTCAAGTTCGGGGATTGATTCCGCCCGCGTGCCCTTGTTCAAAAGCAGGTTGCGGTTTTCCTGGTAGGCTTCGCAGGTTTTTGCGTCGTGTTCGATACGAATCAGGCCGGTATAAGCCGAACGGGCTTTGTCGCGCAGAACTACTTTAAAATCAATGTTCGACAGGGTCCGGCTGGCCGTGTGATGATGTAAGGTATGGTTGTCAAACTGTTGATGTCCGGTGCCGAACAGCAAACCGTACATGTGACTTTCCGACCCCGGTTTATTGAGGATTACGCCGAAATTCTGTTTCGAAAGAGCGCCTCCGAAGGTCAGGGGGATGGTGTACATGCGGGCATTACCCTCGATGCGGGCCCGGTGAGCCAGGTAGAGCCGGGTGTTGGAACCATGCCGTTGCAGGGAAACGTAACGCACGTTACTGTAGTCTTCACCAAAGATTTCCACGGCGCTGTTGACATAACTGGCGCCGCTGTTGCCGTCGTTCGCTCCGCCGCCATATTCATCGATTAAAGTCAGTTCGCTGTTTTTACCCGCCACCACCAGCAGGCGGTGAAACTGGTTGGAATCAGCCTGCCCGGCTTCGCGCAGCACGTGAACCGGTTTTTCCACTTTTACATTGTCGGGGATAAAAATGAAAATACCGTCGTTCCAGAGGGCGCTGTTTAAGGTTTCGAACTTCCCGGTGCGGTTGTTTACCAGCTGGTAAAGGTGACGTTCCACCAGGTCAAAGCGGGTTTTCAACGCCTCCGAAAGGGGTGTGATTATAATGCCTCGTTCGGCGAGGGTTTCGGTTCCGTAACAGTTTATTTCCCGTCCGGCAAAATCTGAAACCAGCGCCGCCAGGCTGCCGTCTTCGAGATGTTGCCGTTCTATTCTTTCAATTTCATCATAATCTTCATGAAAAACAGTGTCGCTTATCTTTTCCGGTTCGACAATAAACTCGTTCGGGTCGGTGTAGCGCCACAAATGCAGTCCCCTGGGGGGAAGCGGGGTGCTGTTGAAACTCTCCCGGAAAGAATACCTTTTTTCTTTAAGCCAGTTAGAGCCCCGTTCAAGTTCGGGGGATATTTCCGGTATCATGTAATTGGAATTTTTCCTTTCCATATTAACCCACCGAACCTTCCATTTCCAATTCAATTAAGCGGTTCAATTCCACCGCATATTCGAGAGGCAGTTCTTTAGTAAACGGTTCCATGAAACCGTTGACGATGAGCAGGCGGGCGTCGTCTTCGGTCAGGCCCCGCGAGGTCAGATAAAAAAGCTGTTCCTCGGCGACTTTCGATACCCGGGCTTCATGCTCCACCCGCACCTGTTCGCAGTCGATTTCCATAGTCGGGTAAGTGTCGCTGCGGGCGTCGCGGCCGATTAAAAGGGCGTCACACTCCACGGATATTTTGGAGCCGGTGGCGTGTTTGTGGACTTTAGCCAGACCACGGTAGGAAGCCCGGCCGTTATCTTTGGAGATGGATTTCGAAGTTACCCGCGAAGAGGTATTCGGAGCGGCATGAATGACTTTCGCACCGGTATCCTGATGCTGGTCCTGGCCGGCAAAAGCCACGGACAGGATTTCGCCCCGGGCGCCTTCACCGATCAGCTGGATACAGGGATATTTCATGCTCAGCCGGGAACCAAGGTTGCCGTCGACCCATTCCACCGTGGCGTTTTTATGTGCGGTCGCCCGTTTGGTGACCAGGTTGAAAATGTTCCGCGCCCAGTTCTGGATAGTGGTGTAGCGGATATAGGCACCTTCCAGGGCAATCAGCTCCACCACCGCCGAATGCAAAGAATCGGTCGAATAAACCGGAGCCGTACAGCCTTCGATATAGTGTACCCGGGAGCCCTTGTCGGCGATTATCAGGGTTCGTTCAAACTGACCCATGTTTTCGGCATTGATGCGGAAATAAGCCTGTAGGGGAACCTTGACTTCGATTCCCGGCGGTACATAGATGAAGGATCCGCCCGACCAGACACAGGTATTCAAAGCCGCAAATTTGTTGTCCGTTGAGGGTATCACGGTGCCGAAAAATTTCTTAACGATATCTTCGTGTTCTCTTAAGCCACCGTCCATGTCAAGGAAGATAATCCCCTGTTTTTTCAGGTCTTCGCGCATGGAATGATAAACCACCTCGGATTCATACTGGGCGGTGACGCCGCCTAAAAAAGTCCGTTCGGCCTCGGGAATACCCAGGCGGTCGAAAGTCTTTTTAATGTATTCCGGGACATCGTCCCAGCTGGTGGACTGCTGGTCCACCGGTTTCATGAAGTAATAGATGTTTTCATAATCTATTTCATTTAGAAGCCGGGTATTTGCCCACTGCGGCATTGGTTTGGCCAGGTATATATCAAGAGCCTCGTGGCGTCTCTCCGTCATCCATGGAGGTTCATTTTTCATCCTGGAAATCATTTCCACCAGCTCGTGGGAAAGACCCTTGGCGCCCTTGTGGAAATAATCAACCGGGTCGCGGAAACCGTATTTCGTGGCGTAGTCACTGTTTAGCCGGGACAGGTCTTTCTTCTGCTTATCGAGTGATTCCGACATGATTACACTCCCGCTTTATGATTGGCTTCTTCGTTTACCCATTCATAGCCCAGGTCTTCAAGTTTCAAAGCCAGGTCAGGCCCGCCCGATTTAACGATTTTACCGTTCATCATCACGTGTACGAAATCCGGCTTGACATAATTGAGCATTCGCTGGTAATGAGTGACCAGGAGAATACCGTTGTTTTCGTTGTGGAAGCGGTTTATGCCGTCCGAAACGGTCTTTAAAGCGTCGATATCCAGCCCGGAGTCGGTTTCATCAAGGATTGCCATTTTAGGATTGAGAATCGCCATCTGAAGAATTTCAATCCGTTTTTTTTCACCGCCGGAAAAACCGTCATTCAAATACCGGGTGGCAAAAGCTTCATCGACAGCCAGGGCTTTCATCTCGGTTTTGAGTAGTTTGCGGAAGTCCGACATATCCGCTTCTTTACCGCGATGAGACTGAAGAGCGGTACGAAGAAAATTTGCCACGGTAACACCGGGAATTGCCAGCGGGTACTGGAAAGCCAGGAAAAGGCCCGCCCGCGAACGTTCATCGGCGCTCATGTCCTTCAGATTATGACCATTCAGATATATCTCACCCCGGGTGATTTCATAAGCCGGATGACCCATAAGGGCGTTCGACAGAGAGGATTTGCCCGAACCGTTGGGACCCATGATAGCGTGTGTTTCGCCGGGCTTAATACTCAGGGAAACGCCGGCTACCACTGCTTTTTCTTCCACTCGGACATGTATGTCTTTGAATTCGAAAAGGGTCTTATTCTTTTCAGTCATTGTCAGGTTCCTTTTTCCTTAAAACAACTTTTACAGTACGGTTATGCAGTCAGTCAGCCTGTCAGCTTGTCCTGAAGGCTGTTTTTACTCAGGATTATTTTATAATCAGCCTTTTTCAGATAACCTGTTTTATCCGCCCTGATGATGTCTTCTAAGGTCGTGTCGTTGAGAAATTGTTCCACATAATCCGCCAGGTTGTCCAGTACGTCATGAACCGAGCAGCGGTCGATATGTACACATTCTTTCAAATTACCTGCGTATTTGGAACAATGATGCGGTTCTACCAGGGGCCCGCCCAGCGCAGTCAGGACCTCGAAAAGAGTGATATCGTCAGCTCTTCGGGTGATACTGAAACCGCCGCCACGACCTCTGGCGGCCTGAACCAGACCGGCTTTGCGAAGAATTGATAAAAGCTTGGAAGAATAGGGAATGGATAATCCCTCTTTTTCTGCAATCTCTGCAATGGACAGCTGCTTATCCGGACCTTCCTTAGCCAGGACCAAAAGGCACCTTAGACCGTATTTTTCTAAAGCTGAAATTCTCATAATCTTTTATAACTCTGTACTTATCTATTATAATTTCTCAAGTTTACAAAAACTTTACAAAAAAGTAAAGTATTATATTAACTATTTTACGAGGAAAAAGTTCCGCTTGATAGTAAATTATTTAAGGGCTTTAGAGAAATATTGCTTAATTGTAAGTCGTTGTCTTTGGGTGGATTATTATTTGGTGCCGGAGATTTGCGGGATAATTTTTAAGGCCTTAATTCGTTTTGACAGTCATGGCTTTATTTTTTGGGTTTTTATCGGGGTCAATGCCTTTCATAATCCAATCCATACCGATTTCTTCCCAATTGCTTACAGTCGAGGCATCAATATATCGCTCATTATCATAAATACCGCTCTGAAGAGCAATTCTTTTAAATTGGACGGTTAAAATGGGATTATCAAGAATGACTATGGAACGTTTCATACCCATATGGCGATAATATCTCTGACCTGCCTGCATCTCCTTTTGAGCATCAGGTTCAAGCAATTGTAGCTCGCGCATATCTACAAAAACTCCGAAGCCACGGGAGGCAGTCTTTAAAATTTCTTTTGATTCGTTGAACCAGGTGGACATTTCCTCCAGGTCCATTTTTCCACCAAAAGTCAATTTGTAACCAAAATCACTTTTTTCAATTTTGTACAATTGTAAATTCGCTCTTATGTTTTTGATTATTCATTATTTTTTATATCGGTTGTTTTATCATTTTATAAACAGGATAAAACCTGTCGGGAAATAAAAAGATGATATTTTTTTTCTGGTTTTCTTTATTTTCCTTCATAAATCAAAAATCGGTTGCCAAGCTGGCTTTCTTTAGTTAAGTTGCGAAATAATTCACAAGCGTCGGATAAGACAATGAGTATTTTTATATAGAGAGTAATCAATGATAGAACTTTTATCAGGAAATGAAGCAGTGGCCCGGGGAGCATATGAAGCCGGGGTAAAGCTGGCTTCCGGTTATCCGGGAACTCCTTCAACCGAAATTCTGGAAACCATTGCCGACCATTATCCTTCGGTTTATGCTCAGTGGTCTCCCAATGAAAAGGTTGCTTTCGAAGTCGGAATCGGCGCTTCCCTGGGCGGTGCCCGGGCGCTGGTAACCATGAAACATGTCGGTTTGAATGTAGCGGCTGACCCGTTTATGACTTTCGCCTATACCGGTGTCAATGGCGGTTTTGTCTTTGTTTCGGCTGATGACCCGGAAATGCATTCCTCGCAGAATGAACAGGATAACCGGTTTTTCGCCAGGTTTGCCCAGGTTCCTTTTCTGGAACCTTCCGACAGTCAGGAATCCAAGGACATGCTTTTAAGAGGTTATGAAATTTCTGAGCAATTCGATACTCCGGTCATGTTGCATATGTCGACTCGTATTTCTCATTCCAAAGGGGTTGTCAGCCTGGGAGAGCCAATTAAGGCGCCGCTTAATAAATTCAAAAAAGACCCTGCCAAATATGTCATGATTCCTGCCCATGCTCGCGGCCGGCACCAGATACTTCAGGTACGCCTGGAAGAGCTAAGAAAATATTCCGAATCTACGGAGTTGAATAAAATCGAGGACAATGGTTCCCGGGTAGGTATAATAACCGGGGGAGTGGCTTATCAGTATGCCAAAGAAGTCGCCCCGGATTTTGATTATTTTAAAATTGGTTTCGGATATCCTTTACCTCTGGATAAAATCAGCTCTTTCATAAAAAAACATCCAACTGTTCTGGTTATCGAGGAACTGGAGCCTTATTATGAGGACCAGATTAGAGCGGCCGGATATCCGGTAGAAGGGAAGAAATACTTCGGCAACCTGGGCGAATTATCACCCTATCGGGTGGCTGAGGGATTGAAAAAAGCCGGGTTGCTGGAGAAGGTTGAAATTCCGGCTTATGAACCGGAAGCATTATTCCCCCGCCCGCCGGTATTATGCCCGGGCTGTCCGCATCGCGGGGTCTTCATGGCTTTGCGTAAACTTCGGGTTGCGGTAACCGGGGATATCGGCTGTTACACGCTGGGTGTCTTACAACCTCTCAATGCTCTTGATTCCTGTATCTGCATGGGTGCTTCCATCGGCAGCGCCATTGGCATGGAGCGGGTGCAGGGTTCGGATAAGGGCGTGGTGGCTGTCATCGGCGACTCCACTTTCTTCCACTCCGGTATAACCGGAATTCTTGATGCTGTTTATAATAAGAGTAATGTAACGACGATTATTTTGGACAACCGGGCTACAGCCATGACCGGGGGACAGGAACACCCCGGAACCGGCAGGACATTAATGGGAG
>JAQUSF010000089.1 GCA_028715215.1 Candidatus Zixiibacteriota bacterium | reverse complement strand
GCCCGTAAAGGCGCCAGGGTTTTCCGCGGGGGCGCTTTTAAGCCGCGCACCTCGCCCTACAGCTTTCAGGGCCTGGGTCTGGAAGGATTAAAAATACTGGCCGAAGTCCGCGAAAAATTAGGTCTTCTGATTGTTACGGAAGCCGTCGACACCGAAACGCTGGATATGGTGGCCGAGTATGCCGACATCATTCAAATCGGCGCCCGTAATATGCAGAATTATTCGCTTTTGAAAAAAGCCGGGCGTACCAATAAACCGGTTCTCGTCAAACGGGGAATGTCCGCCAGTCTGGATGAGTTTCTTATGGCCGCCGAATACGTGATGGTCGAAGGTAATCCCCGGGTTATTCTGTGCGAACGCGGCGTGCGGACATTTTCCAATCATAACCGCAATGTCCTGGACCTTTCCGCTATCACGTATGTAAAGAAATTCAGCCACCTGCCCATAATTGCCGACCCCAGTCATGGGTCCGGTCAAAAGTACAAGGTCATCCCCCTGTCGAGGGCGGCTCTGGCGGTGGGTGCTGATGGTTTGCTGGTGGAGGTTCACCACGAACCGGACCAGGCTCTATCCGACGGTCCCCAGGCTATCACTTTAAACGACTTCGAAATCCTGATGAATGATATTAAAAATATATCCAAAGCCGTCGGCAGGACCCTGGGATGAAAAGAGAATTAGTACCGAATCGTAATATCAATGGTGAAATAACCGTTCCCGGGGATAAATCCATAGCGCACCGGGCGGCACTTCTGTCGATACTGTCAAGCGGACCTGTTACAGCCGTAAATTATCCGGATAATTCAGATTGCCGGGTAACGCTGGAGGCCGTGCGTAAATTCGGCGTGGAAATCGAACAAAACGACAATGCGGTTGTATTTAAACCACCTCACCAAATCAAACTTCCCGATGACACTATAATAGATTGCGGCAATTCAGCCACCACCGCCCGCCTTCTGGCCGGCTTGGTCGCGGGTTCCACTATGGAGGTTATTTTAAGCGGTGATGATTTTCTGTCCCGGCGGCCCATGATGCGGCTAGTAACGCCCCTTAAGGAAATGGGCGCTGAATTATTCGACCAGGAAGGCTGTTTACCTTTAAAAATCAAGGGAAAAAAATTGTTGCCTTTCGAGTATCGCCTGCCGGTACCGTCCGCCCAGGTCAAGTCAGCCCTGATTCTGGCCGCCCTGGCCTCGCGGTGTTCTTTATTAATCCGTGAAGATACTCTGACCCGCGACCATACGGAAATCATGCTCGGTCAGATAGGGGAAGGTATAGCTGTCAGGGAAATCAAGGCTTCCATGGTTCCCGACCCGAAAGACCCCCGGAAAAAAAAGGTTTTCATGCCGGAAGATTTTAAAAAGGAAATTAAGCTCACTTCCGGAGCCCGGGTAAAAGGTGGTCTGGTCGATATTCCCGGAGATATTTCAACTGCGGCTTTTTTCATGGCGGCGGCGGCAATCGGAAGAGGAACATTGACGATTAAGAATCTTGGCCTGAATCCCACCCGTACCGCTTTTCTGGAGCACCTGAAAGCCATCGGCTGTAAAGTTGAAATCAAAGATAAAACTACTCTTTCAGGCGAAGCCAGGGGACAGGTGACGGTTACCGGGGGAACTTTGAAAGCGCGAAAAGTAGCCGGTGAGACAACGGTTGGATTAATTGACGAAATTCCGGTGGTGGCGGTCATGGCCGCTTTTGCCGAGGGCACGACGGTTATCCGTGATGCCCGGGAGTTGAAAGTAAAGGAGTCCGACCGCCTGGCGGCAACCGCCGCCAATCTGCAAAGGATGGGTGTCAAGTGCGGGTTGCTGGACGACGGCCTGGTGGTGGAAGGTACGACGGAATTGCCCGGAGCCGATTTTTCAAGTTTCGGCGACCACCGTATCGCCATGGCTTTCTCGATCGCGGCATTGTTTCTGGAGGGACCTTCGAGCCTGGATGACGACAGTGTCGTCGCTGTTTCCTGTCCCGAATTTTATAACTTATTGGAAAGTATTAAAGCATGAAACGACCTTATATATTCGGCTTGATTGGACGTAATGTTTCATATTCCAAGTCCAAAGATGTTTTTGAAGCTATCTTCAGAAGTAATGATAACATAGATGGAACTTTCGAAATCCATTCCGTTGCACCGTCGAATTTCAAATCCAAGCTGTTGGATTTTAAAAGTGATGGCACCAGGGGTTTCTCGGTGACCATCCCTTATAAAAACGAAGTTGTTCAGTACCTTGATGATATTGACCCCGTGGCACACGCCCTTCAGGCGGTTAACTGCGTGGTGGTTGATAAGGGCCGACTTTTGGGTTTTAATACCGATTATTATGGTTTCTCTCTGCCTTTAAAAAAATATTATCCCAAGTTGAAACATGGCCGGGCGGCAATCATAGGTTCCGGTGGTGCCGCCAGGGCGGTCATCTACAGCCTGTTTCTCGATTTTGAAATCAAAGATTTTATCGTGGTCGGCCGCACCCCGGAGAATCTGGACTTTTTCAGGGAAATACTCCAGAACCGCTTTAATAAGATTAATATCCAGACATCGATTGATAACTCCGTCCTGGTAGCTGAACGCGCTTATGATATTACCGTCAACTGTTCCCCGCTGGGCGGCTGGAATCATGTCGAGGATAATCCTCTCGGCGAAAACTACACCTGGTCGGCTACCAGAATTTATTATGATTTGAATTATAATGAAGACAATAAAATCATAAAACAGGCCAGGGAAAACGGTGTCATAGCAATTGACGGTTCCGCCATGCTCGTCGGCCAGGCGTTACGGGCTTTCGATATCTGGACCGGGCGGATGGTTTCATTCGAACCGGTTTACCGGGCAGTGTTCATGAATTAATTGTTTATATCAAAATGAGCAAACATTCCCGCGTATTTCTGATAGGCTTCTCCGGGTCCGGCAAGACAACCCTGGGTAGAGTCCTGGCGCAACGTTTAAAAATGAATTTCCATGACCTCGATACTCTGATTGTCAAAAGGGAAGGAAAATCGATAACCCGAATCTTTGCCGACCATGGAGAACAATATTTTCGTAAACTGGAAAAAAAAGTTCTGAAGGAAGTACTTTCCTTGAAACAATCTCAAATCATCGCCCTTGGTGGCGGCGCCTTTGAAGCTGTCAGCACTCGTGATCTCATAAGAAAACACGGCGTGTCGGTTTATCTCAGGTGTTCCTTAAATGAAATCCATGCGAGAGTTAAAAATCAAACCGACCGACCATTATTGATTTTTTTAAGTAAGGGAAAGAAATTGACCCGGCAGGAAAAATTGAAACGTTTAAAAAAACTTCTGGATAAAAGAAAAATTAATTATGCCCGGGCTGATATTTCTCTTTCAACCACCCGTAAAACCGTCAGTTTAGCAGTATCGGAATTGATCGAAAGACTTAAAGATGCCGGTAATAAACGTTAATATACCCGATGAAGGTTACCCTGTTAAATTAGGCAGTGGTGTAATTGAACAATTACCAAAACTTATAAACCGGGCAACAACCGGCGGAAGGCTCTTTATTTTCTATGACGCCCAATTTTATGTGCTTCATCGGGCATATCTGAAAAAGAATATAAAAATGCCCGAACACCGTTTATTTGAAATGGTATTACCACCCGGGGAAAGGGCCAAATCCCTGACAACGGCTAAAAAACTGTACGAGGTGCTGCTTTCGGAAAAAATCAACCGTTCTGACTTAATCCTGGCCTGTGGCGGGGGAGTTACTACCGACCTGGTCGGCTATACGGCCGCAACGATATTGCGCGGTATTCCCTGGGGAGCGGTCCCGACCACTCTAACAGGGATGGCCGATGCCGCTATCGGCGGGAAAACGGGAGTGAATCATCATCTGGGGAAAAATCTGATCGGGGTTTTCTGGCAACCGCAGTTCGTTTTATGCGAAATTCGTTTTCTGGCCACTTTGCCCTTCCGGCAATTGGTTTGCGGCCTTGGAGAAATAGTCAAATATGCCGGTTTAACAGGTGGTAATATGCTTGCTGAGATGAACGCTTATCTGGCCAGGTGCGATTTTTATGATTTTAATGCTCTGACTGCCTTGATTGCGATGGGTATAAAATACAAAGCCGGACTGGTCGCAATGGATACTCGTGATAATGACCGGCGACGGTTTTTAAATTTCGGCCATACGTTTGCTCACGCCTTTGAAAAAGCTGCGGGCTATGGCCGGTTATTACACGGAGAGGCGGTTATTCTCGGGGTGGCGGCGGCACTGGAAACCGGCTACCTGCTGAAACCTTCCCTTCGAAAATATTTCAAGCCATATCAACTGCTGGTCAATCAGATGATGCAACTGGTTCCGAGCTGTCGCATAAGATTGACCGATGTTTTGAACGCCCTGGCCTGGGATAAAAAAAACGTAGCCGGGAAAAATAAATATGTCTTGCTTTCCAGGCCGGGAAAACCTTTTATTACCGAAGACCCGGGAAGAGAAATAATTAAAAAAGTACTTAAAAAAATACTGCTGCAGTATCAATCCGCGGGAGGTTAAAATGCCCAAACTTTTGGTAGTCAACGGACCTAATTTGAATCTTCTGGGGACAAGAGAGCCCGAAATATACGGCCAGCAAACCCTGGAAAATTTGAACCATACGCTGCAGAAACTGGGAAAAGATCTCGGCTATGAACTAATTTTCTTCCAGGCCAACAGTGAGGGTGCGATTATCGATTTTATCCAGAAAGAAGCTCCCGGAGCAAAAGGCTTAATTATCAATCCCGGTGCTTTTACTCATTACAGCTATGCGATTCGTGACGCTATCGTTTCCGTTAAAATAGATGCTGTCGAAGTCCATTTTTCCAATATTTATGCCCGGGAGGAATTCCGGCACCAGTCGGTCATAGCGCCGGTATGTCGCGGACAGCTTTCCGGTTTCGGCTTTTATGGTTACGCTATGGCTTTATCCTTTTTTGCCGATACAAAAAGTGATGAATAACGCTTCGGTTAAAATAATTGCGGTGGCAGGTCTTATTATCGGGCTTACTTTCGGTGCCTGCCAGGAAGAAAAAATAACGCCTGAAAAGGTACAGGTGACTCTCGACTCTCTGGAAATGAAACTGGACTGGCTTAATTACCGCCTGGCGGAACAACAGTGGGAAGCATATACCGGCGGCCGGGCCGATTCCCTGGAATTTTATAAATCACTTTATAAACATGTCTTGTCCAACCCCGCAACATTCAATATTCTTAATCAGGGATTGAATCTGCTCAAGGAAGAGGAAGACCTTCGCCGGCTGGAACTTCTACGGTCGTTTTTTTTAACGCATGTCGTCGAAAACCAGAAAGAAATATCCTCGCTTAGAGATTCCCTTGAGTTCTTGAAAAAAACTTTCGAACCCGAGTTCATGGGTTCTAAAATACCGATAAAAGATATCCTGGATACCCTGTATTACAATAAAAACCGCATTCACCGGGAAATGGCTTACCGGGCGCGCTATGCTGTCGGCCACAAGATGGATAAGGGGATGGAAAGGCTTTTCCGGATACGCAACCAGGAAGCTCATCGGAACGGTTACAATAATTACCTGTCCATGCTTTTTAATCGGGAAGAATATAACCAGGATGAAATTTATCGATT
The DNA here is from genome assembly GCA_028715215.1 of Candidatus Zixiibacteriota bacterium. Taxonomy (GTDB): domain Bacteria; phylum Zixibacteria; class MSB-5A5; order GN15; family FEB-12; genus JAFGNW01. The sequence goes on along the minus strand of JAQUSF010000089.1, from coordinate 8,020 downwards.
CCTGAATGAGCTTAAAACCCTGACGGAAAATACTTACGAGGCTATTATACAGAATGTTTGTTCCGGGTTGGCTTTAAGAGAAGTGGAAATATGGGATATACCTTTTTATTATGCCGCTCTGTTCAAAGAAATCGATGATTATTACCCTGCCGATTCACAATTGAAATATATGAATGCGGGGCTCAGTGAAATCGGATTTTCGCTTAACAAACTGCCGCTGTATTTCGACCTTGAATATGTTCCGGAAATGATGCCGGAATTACATTCCCTCCTGATAAAAAGCCCTTTTGACCAGCGAATCACCGGTAAACTTGGTGACGGCGTGCAAAACGCCAATGCTCTTGTCAAGCAGGTCGGGGAAGCTCTGTATGCTTCGCACATCGCACAGGAAAAACCGATTTTTAACTACCTTAACGATGACACCTGGACATTAAGCATGAAAACCATCTTTGCTTTCATAACCGAGGATAGAAACTGGCTGGAAAGATATATCCCCATGCCCCGGGATTTAAGGGAACGTTATTTGAAAGCACAGAGAGAATGGAAATTCATCAACCTTAGAATGCTGTTGGTGAACCTGGCCTTTGAACTGGAAGCTTATACTAATCCGCGACGGGATTTAAACAAGGTTTATTGGGATATTTACGAAAAATATACTTTACTTCCACGTCATGACGATATTAAAGTCTGGGCTGTTAACATGATTTATGTCGAGCGTCCCCTAGCTCAAAAAAATTCTCTTCTGGCCGATATTGTTGCCGCTCAAACCATCGCTTACCTTAAAAAAAATTACGGTTCCATGGTTGGTAATCCGGAAACCAAAGCGTTCCTGGTTCAAAATTATTTCCGTTTTGGCAGCCGTTATAAATGGCGGGAACTGGTACAACGAGGGACTGGGGAGGAATTGAATCCCAGGTATTATATGAGTTACCTTGATTATCAAACCGGTGATACGGCCGGAACGAACTGATTCTGAACCGGTTTTCGGGAAGTCAAACTACCCTGCCTGTTAATCGATTTTACTTGTCATTAGTTCAATCCTCTTGTAAAATGCAGGGCAAAACCATGTGATTGAGGTATGAATTTACAGCCATGGCGGAAGTCACCTTCAAAAACGAAAATATTACTTCAGGCCCGATTGTCAAAACCATCTTATCCCTGGCGGTACCGGTGGTGCTGGGTATGTTTATGGAGATTGCCCTTTCGGTTACTGATTTCTACTGGGTGGGGAAATTGGGGGCAACTTCCCAGGATGCCATCACGACTTCGATGGTTATAATGTGGGCGGCCTACTCATTGATTATTTTGATTACCGTCGGCGTAACCGCTCTTGTCGCCCGCTATGTCGGGGCCGGGGATTTTGACCAGACGCGCTTTTATATCAGTCAGGGATTTCAGCTGGCATTTTTACTGGGTCTGGCCTTCTCCGTGGTCGGTTTTTTCCTGTCACCTTTTCTTCTTCGCTTTATGAACCCGGGCGATGCTACTTTCAGTCTGGCTCTGCCGTATTTAAGAGTATTTTTACTTTCAGCGGTTCTTTACACCATCACCGATACGGCTTACGCCGTGTTCAGAGCTTCGGGTGATACCCGGACGCCTACTAAAATCGGCATCCTGATGGTCTTAATCAACATGGTTCTTGACCCGTTCTTGATATTCGGTTTGGGACCTTTTCCAAAGTTGGGCGTTCCCGGGGCGGCGATAGCTTCCTCCATATCGGTTTTTATTGCTATGCTTATTGTTCTTTACAGGCTGTATCGGGGTAAACTGGGTTATTCGATTGAACCGATTTTCAGGTTTCAACCATACCTGCCGGGAATGTTAAAAATCATGAAAATCGGCCTGCCGATTGCCATACAGCAGTTTGTCTTTCAGATTGTTTACTGGTTTTTAATTAAAATAGTTCACGTATATGGAGAAACTGCGGGTGCCGCCATGGGGATAGGCAATCGCATGGAATCCCTTTCATATCTGACCTGCCATGGTTTCGCCATGGCCGCTTCTACCATGGTCGGACAGAACCTTGGCGCTGGAAATCCCGACCGGGCCTCCAGATGTGCCTGGGGAGCAACCGGCCTGGCGATTGGTTTTACCTGTATTATCGCATTTTTCTTTATGACTATCCCGGAGATAATTGCTGGTATTTTTACCGGTGATGACAAGGTACGCGCTATTGCTGCCGATTACCTGTTCATTCTGGGCTTGTCACAATTTACCATGGCTGTTGAAATCGTAATTGAAGGTGCTTTCAGCGGCGCCGGGAACACTGTTCCCCCGATGGCCGTGCTTCTTCCCGGGGCGGTTCTCAGAATTCCCCTGGCTTACTATTTATGTTTTAACCTCGATTGGGGAGTCAACGGTGTCTGGTGGACCCTGACTATAACAACCACCATAAAAGCTCTGGTGCTGGCGTTCTGGTTTCACCTGGGACACTGGAAACACAAGCAGGTTTGATATTATCTTGACGCCCTCCGTATCATGATGTTATATAAAGCTGATAGTTAACGAGATTTCTTAGATAAGGTGCATAAGGCATGAGTGAAAAATACCTTCGTTTTTTGGAACCTCAGTCAGGGCGGATATATTACGGATTGCTCGATAATGACAGAGTCACACCGCTTCAAGACCCCCCCTGGCAATCGGTTAAAAAAGAAAATAAGACTTTTAACCTGAATGATGTAATTCTAAAAGCTCCTGTGGAACCCGGTAAAATTATCTGTATTGGTCTGAACTACCATGCCCACGTCCAGGCGTCGCAATCGGCGGATAAGGCGCCGGATTATCCTTTGATATTTCTTAAACCGCCGTCGTCGGTAATAGGCCCGCAGGAGAATATTGTTCACCCCAGTCAATCCGAAAGAGTGGATTATGAAGCTGAACTGGGCGTAGTCATAGGTCGAACCGCCCATAAAGTTACTCCGGCTGACGCTGAGAGCTGTATTTTCGGTTATACCTGTGTCAACGACGTTACAGCCCGGGACTTACAGAAAAAGGACGGTCAATGGTCGCGCGCCAAGGGTTTTGACACCTTCTGCCCGGTCGGACCATGGATAGTAACCCGTCTGAATTATCAGGATGTCCTGGTGGAGGGTATTCTCAACGGGAAGGTCAAGCAATCCGGCCGTACTTCCCTTATGATTTTCGACATACCTTATCTGATAAGCTACATATCCGCCATCATGACCCTTTATCCCGGCGATTTAATCTCCACCGGGACCCCGGCCGGTATCGCTCCTATGAAACCAGGCGACGTTATTGAGGTAAAGGTGGAGGGGATCGGCAGTTTGATAAACCGCATGATTTGACTGTGACCAGTAAGGAGAAACGTGACGGACCGTCTTTATTATCGCAATTCGGCTCTGTTGACTTTTGAGGCCGAGATTGTCGATACCGGTGCCTTTGAAAACCGTTTTTATACGGTGCTGGACCGGTCGGCCTTTTACCCTACTTCCGGCGGTCAACTTTTCGATACCGGGACGCTTAATGAAATTGCCGTTATCGATGTCATTGAATCCGAAGATAAAGAGGTTCTGCATATTACCGAGGTACCGGTCGGCAAGGAAGGCGATACAGTAACAGGTAAGGTGGACAAGCAAAGGCGTCTGAAGAACCGGCAGGTGCATACCGCTCAGCATATCCTCAGTCAGGCTTTTATTAAAGTATGCGGAGCGGAAACAGTCTCGGTGCACCTGGGTGAGGAATATGCCACTATCGAACTAAACGCCGCGGATATCAGCGATGATAATCTCCTGAAAACGGAGAAGCTGGCTAACAAAGTTGTCGAGGACAATTTGCCGGTGGATATTATTTTCGCCGATGATGAGCTTTTAAAGTATCTCCCCATACGAAAGATTCCCGAACGTGAAGGAGAGTTGCGGGTAATCAAGATCGGTGATTTTGAATGTTCCGCCTGCGGCGGCACTCATTGCAACCGTACCGCCGAGGTCGGCTTTATTAAAATAGTCGGGACAGAAAAAATCAGAGGACATGTCCAGATAAAATTTTTGGCCGGAAACCTGGCCCTCATGGATTATATGAACAGGTTCATGGTTACCAACCGGTTATCAAAGGCTTTCACCTGTCATGTGAACGACTTACCCGATAAGATTGAAAAACTCACCCAGGATTATAAAACAGCCCAGAAAAAAATAACGCAACTTCAAAAGGAACTTCTTCCGGCACGAGCCGAACTTCTGGCCGGTGAGGCAAAAATGGCGGGAAAAGTTAAGGCCTGCTGCCGTATAATAAGTGACCTTGACAATAATGCGGTAAACTTCCTGACCGCACTGGTTGCCGACAAGATAAAGGGTCTGGCTTTGTTTATGACGGGCGAATGGTTGTTCCTGGCGGTCGCCGATAAAACCCCTTTTGACGCCGGAGAATTGATGAAGCAATTGGCTCTTCAGATGCAGTTAAAAGGCGGTGGCTCCAGGAAAGCGGCTCAGGCCGGAGGGATAGAACCTGATAAGTTTGAAGAATACAAGGACTTTATTCTTAAATTAGTCAATGAATAAAAGACTATTATCATATTTTATTTTATTTTTAACTTTTCTGGCTGGCAACGTCACGGCTCAACAGAAGAAATCCAAAGAGATTTTTCTCGATTCCGACCGCCTTGAAATAATCCTTAAACCCCGGATGGATATTGCCTGGGGAAATGTGATTTTTCGAACCGAAGACGGTACTTATTATTGTGATTCGGCTGTCTGGCTGCGGGGTGTCAGTATCCATATGATGGGTAATGTTATTATTGATGAAAAGACCTATCACATCTCGGCAGATTCGGTTTATCATGACATCCCGTTGAACGAATTTACCGCCTATGGCCAGAAAGTAGAACTCTGGTCCAAAGAAGATTCCATTTTTTCGGTTGGCCGGATGGCCAAATATAACCGGAACACCCGCTTTTTCTACATGGAACAAAGACCTACTCTTTTTCTTAAGTATCCGGATACGCTCAATATGATAGAAATCCGGGGGGATTATATAGAATACGACGCCCAGCTGGAGAAAGCCGAGGCTCGGGACAAAGTAATTATTACATCAATGGATTTTTCCACTCTTTCCGGTTGTGCCATTATGTTTCCCCGTGAGAACACTCTTTATCTGTCGGAAAAACCGATCGCCAAACGCAAGTATTCCAAAATTACCGGCGAGTATATGACCATTCTTACGGAAAACGATATTATTCGGCAAATCGATGTTCAGGATTCGGCCAGAGGAGAATTCAATGAACCGGTGGACTCCCTGGAAGTCGAATTTGACCGTTCCATATTATCGGGGAAACGGATTATTTTTGATTTTCAAAAGGGGGAACTGGATAAAATCACCTGCTTCGGTCAGGCTTATTCCTGGTATTACCCGTCATCGAAGGGTAAGAAGGAATTCGTTGAAAATACTGTTTCCGGCGATACCATCAAATTTTCCGTCAAGGATGAAAAACTAACTGCAGTTGAAGTCGTAGGTGGAGCCATCGGGACTTATGTCAGCGGCGAGGTAAGTCAGACCGGTAAGGCGGATTCCCTGGCGCAGGATTCCCTGGTGGAAAATCCCCGGATTGATACTATTAATTATGAAGCCTGTTACATCAATTACAATATGAAGGATTCGATAATTAATCTGCATTGCCAGGGGCACGTTACCTCCGGACAGGTTGAACTGGACGCTTATAAAATCACTTTTGATACCCGCAGCCGGATTATTAAGGCGTTTTCCGCGGATATAAAAACCGATTCTTTAAAAGATAATTTTAAAACCCTCGAAGAACGCTTTAGTCCCAATGAGATACCTGTTATTCTTAAAGATGGTGAGGATGAGCTGTATGGTGATTATCTGGAATACTCCACTGTAACCAGGAAGGGGCGTATTGTTCAGTCCAAATCCGACTATGAACAGGGTACTTATTTCGGTGAAAAGGTATATCGCTCGAAAAGAAACATCTTTTATGTTAAAAACGGCCGCTACACTCCCTGTGATATCAATTATTTACATTTTTTCTCCTGTAACATGAAATTGATTGAGAAAAACAAGCTGATTGCCCGGCCGGTAGTGATGTATGTTGGCCGCCTGCCGGTTATCGCCTTGCCTTATTATGTCTTTCCCCTGAAGAAGGGTCGCCATTCGGGATTTCTGCCTTTCACCCTGGGTAACATAGAAAGGGGCGACCGTTACATACGTAATGTCGGCTATTACTGGGCGGCCTCGGAATACTGGGATTACCAGTTCGCTCTCGATTATTTTGAACGACAGCGGACAATCAATCTTTATAACCGTCTTAATTACAATAAAAGATATGCTTTCACCGGCTACGTGGCCGCCAATTATACCCGTGAAACCGGTTATTTGTACACCAGTGCCGTCGAAACTGAAAGAACCCGCTGGACTATTAAAGGCGAACATGTCCACGATATCTCACCTACCTTTAAAATCAGCGCTTCCGGTCAGTACCAGTCCGACGCCACTTATTATAATGATTATTCAGCCGATCTCGATGACCGTCTGAACCGCAATACGACCTCAAAAATAAATTTCTCCAAACGGTTCAGTAAAAGTGTATCCCTGTCAGGTAATGTTTATCATGATATCAATCTGGACACGGAAACCCGCACCACTAAAATACCGACTTTGAATTTATCCCTGCCACGCATCAATCCTTTCGGGTCCGGGAAGCTTAACCAGGAAGGCAAGCTGGAACAGAGATGGTATCATAATTTCATTATTACCTATCGCCCCGGTCTTTCCAATTATTCCCGTAGGTCGGTCGTCAAAGAGGTGGTCGATGGCGATACCCTGTCATATCGGAGTCGGCGAGAATACAGCCGCATCGACCACAATGCCAACCTGTCTTTCACATCACAGCTTTTCAAATATATTACGTTTAATCCGAGTTTTAATTATGTAGAGAACTGGTTCAAAATCTACGAAACCGACCAGTCCCAAAATGCCGGTATTGACGCCTCGACCACTTATCGTACCTTCTCTTATAACGGCGGGGTCTCATTATCGACCAAAATATACGGGACCGTTTATCCGAACATCTTAGGGCTGGTCGGATTCAGGCAAGTCCTGACGCCAACCGTCGGTTATCGTTTCACTCCGGATATTAACCGTCACCCGGAAATCCGCAGTTTTGCGGGCGGCGGGGCTGGCAGCAGTCGAAGTTCGGTTATGACTTTTTCTTTGAACCAGGTTTACCAGGCAAAGGTCAAGCAGGGACCGGGGGAGAGAAACCTCGACCTGGTTTCCATTAACTCCGGTTTCTCATATGATTTTGAAAATACCGAGCGGCCCTTTTCGGATTTAAACACCACTTTCAGCTCAACTCTAATCCCCGGGATAAACTTTTATGGCAGTATGGTTCATTCTTTATACAAGCCGAATACCAATGAATTGAGTTTCTTCTCACCGTATCTCGAAAGTTTTGAGTTTAATACGACCTTTTCACTCAATGGTCGATATTTCATCTTTAATGACCCGGATGAAATAATAGGCGGGACAGATTCCCTTTCGGAACAGGAACAACAGAACGCATCGACTTCCCAGAGACGGACACCGAGTTCAAGCGGGGGGAAAAACTGGAATATGACGGTTTCCTATAATTTCAGAGAATCCGGTCGGGATGTATATTATAATAAGTCGAGCTTCATTCGCATTAATTTAAGTTTTTGGTTAACCCCAAACACCTCAATAAGTTACTCTCAGTACTACAATTTCAATGAACATAATACCGTTAATAATCAAGTAAATATTACCAGGCAAATGGTCTGCTGGACGGGTAATTTCTTCTGGGTTCCGATAGGTTCGAATCGTGGTTATGGTTTTAAACTGTATGTGACCAGCCTGCCGGCAATTAAAATTGATAATTCCCAGAACAATTTAAGCAGCGGTTATCTGCAATCCCTAAGATAACCCGATAAATAATCAGCTGAAATTCCCATTCTTATGCGGTATTTTTGTTGACAGACATTTTAAACATTTGGTTTTTATAGTGAAAAAATGAAATAAATTAATCCTCACTTAA
>JAQUSF010000159.1 GCA_028715215.1 Candidatus Zixiibacteriota bacterium | reverse complement strand
AAGCCCATTTTTATGGGCTTAACAGTAATCATGAAACATTATTTTACGGGCAGTCGGCCAGGGGGGTGTGAGAAAGATAAAGAAAATCAATTATTTTCGTTATATCGCTTATGTCCGGGGCACCACCGGAACCATCGGTATCAGCCTCCTCTGGACAGCATAAAGGTTTATGAGAAAGGTACAGGTGGTCGATTAGAGTCGTTATGTCAGTGATATCAGGGTCCTCTGAAGCCGAGCAGTCGGCGTTACCGGTAAAGCCGACGCAGCAGGTAATCACGTTATTCCAGGAGGCAATATAATTCACTGTCTTATCATCTGCTTTTGTAAAATACCCTCCGGCAAATAAACAATTATTATAAACTGCCAAAGAGCGTACCCAGCCATTCATACCAAGTCCGATTGGAGACCAATTAGTTCCATCCCATGCGGCTATGTTATTGGCTGTTACAGCACCGGCCGAAGTGAAGCCCCCTCCGACGATGAGATTGTTTTCATATACCATCAAAGCACGCACTCCGGAATAGGAACCACTCAAGCCCTCTCCCAGGGCTGACCATTCGAAACCATCCCAGGCAGCAATTCTTCTAGCTTCAACTAATCCAGCTATAGAAAAACCACCACCGGCGATCAAAAGGTTATTAAATTGAGTAAGGGCGCCCACCGGCGAATTCATGCCCGATCCCATCGTTGACCAACTACTTCCATCCCATAAGGCGATATAATCAGCCTTTATGGTGCCGGCAGAATCAAAATTTCCACCGACAATTAATTGGTCATCATAGACATATAAAGCCAAAATAAGATCATTAACACCCGTTCCTATAGGTTCCCAATTGGAACCGTCCCAGGCAGCTATATTTCTTGCACTTATACCTCCAGCCGTAGAAAAAAAGCCGCCTGCAATCAACTTACCATTATAAACAGCAAGGGCATTGACAAAATCACCTGCACCCGAACCCAGGGATGACCAAGAAGCACCATCCCAGACAGCTATTTTATGGGCGCTTACTCCCCCGGCAACTGTAAAAAAGCCGCCGGCAACCAGTTTATTATCGTACACCGTCAGAGCCATCACATAATCATTCATACCTGTTCCAAGGGGAATCCATGAAGTTCCATTCCAGGCGGCAATGTAGTTCACCGTAGTATTATTAGCTGTTAAAAAACTCCCCCCCACAATCAACTGATTATTATAAACTGTAAGAGCTTCGATACGATAACTTACTCCGGAGTCAACGGACAACCACTGTCCCTCAAATAAAATTTCATTAAGTAAATTGGGAGTGAGCAGGTCGCTAGCTACTATCAAATCGTCTGAAAAAAGACTTGAGAAAATGAAGAAAATTACAAATAAAAGGTTTAATATTTTTTTCATTAAACCTCCTGATAATTATATGTATGGTTAATATAAAATATAATAATCAAGCAGGGAAATTTGTCAACAGAAGTTTGACATTAAAGTTGTTGTTCTTAATATTATATACTGTTAAGCCCATTTTTATGGGCTTAACAGTAATCATGAAACATTATTTTACGGGCAGTCAGCCAGGGGGGTATGGGTAAGATAAAGAAAATCAATCAACCGGGTAATATCGGAGATATCCGGTTCACCACCGCTGGCGTCGGCATCGGCTTCTTCCAGGCAACAGAGCGGGGCATGGGAAAGGTAAAGATAGTCAATCAACCGGGTGATATCGGAAATATCCGGGTCTTCAATCTCCGAACAGTCCGCATTGCCGACAGTGCCGATACAGCATCCGGGACCGGCAACCACATGAAGCGTCAGTTCTTTATAGTCGCTGTAGGCGGAACCGAGGTCATCGAACAGAACCATAAAGGTATACAAGCCGGTATCAACCGTGGTGGTGCCGGAAATAACGCCGTACTGGTCGATACTCAGACCGCCGGGGAAATTACCGGCGATAATGCTTACATCGAAAGGTCCCGAAACACCCTTAACTTCGATTGTGTCATCATAAGCCAAATTACGGTAAACCCTGGAAAGCTCTTCGCTGAGAGTGGTTATGAACATGTTCCAGGTGCCCTGGGTTTTGTAACACAGGATCCACTGCGCCGGGTCAAATGAAATTGATTTGACCGAGTCGGGGTTATTGAATTTGAAAAGCTGTTTTCGCTGGTCATTAAAAACCACCAGGGTGTCATCGGTCATTACATTATAATCGACCAAAATATCGACCGGCATCGTGAACACTTCGGGGTTGGTTATCTGGGTCTGTTCGATCACCAGGTAAAAATCAAAACCGCCGGTATCGGCTTCTTCACAATAAGTATAGTATTGATAATTCGGCAGGTAGGTACCGTAAATCCATTCGTCGAAAAACCAGTCAAGTTCGGTAGCCGTGGCTTCTTCCCATACATTTTTAAATTCTTCCGTGTTTAAAGCCCCGAACTGGTAAGGAGAATTGTAATAGGCATAAATGCCGTCGGCAAATTTGTCTTCACCGACCACCCCGCGCAGCATATGCACCACCCAGGCGCCCTTATCGTAGGATAAATAGGGATTGAAAATCCGGCCGACATCGGTGGTATCCGAACAATAAACCGTCCCGCCACCGGTATAGCGCATGGTGTTCATATAAGTGCGGTAGTAGCTCCAGCCATAAACATCCAGAAAATAGACCGCCTCAGCATATGAAGCCCAACCCTCGTTCAACCAGATATCATGCCAGGATTCGCAGGTTATCATATCACCCCACCACTGGTGCGATAACTCGTGGACTACCACAGCCTCCGAAAAACCAAAATCCGACCCGGTCATCGAAGTCATAGTCTGGTGTTCCATACCTCCACTCCAGGTAAAATTGGAATGACCATATTTCTCGTTTATAAAGGGATACGGGCCGAACTTGTCCTCAAATATGGCGATGGCATTGGGCGTGATGCCCCAGCGTGGAAGAGCATACGAGTAGCGTTCCGGAAAAGTGGCGTGTACTATCGGCATGGTATCCTGGCCATCGTTGTAAATATAATCCTGTGTCCAGACCGTATATACGGAAATAGCCACGGAAAAGAGATAGGTCACCATCGGATACCTGACCCGGTAATAAAAAGTATGCGAATTTCCGCCGTTATCGACAATTGAATCCAGCGTACCGTTGGAACCGACATAGAAAGCCGTATCGACTTCAATGGCAATATTGAAAGAATCCGCCTTGTCCCAGTTGACATCCTTGCAGGGCCACCAGGTACGGGAGAAATAAGGTTCCGATAGCGAGCTAATAACCGGTTTCGTCAGATAAGTACTGAACGAGAACGCCTGAAAACCACCTTCAACCGGGTGCCCGTGATAAAAGAAGTCAAATGCAAACGGTTCGCCGGTATCATAGGTTCCGTCAAGATTGACCGTTACCACATTGCCGTTTCGACTGTAAGAAAGATTGCCGGAGGGGGCTTTTATCGAATCGACCGTCATGTTGTTATAGAAGTCAACCTGAACCGCCGTTACGCCGTCCTGAGCCGCCAGGGAGGCTATCTTCACGACGCCGTACAGTATCTTGGTCGTGTCATTAACGCGGATATTGATATCATAGAAGACGACATCATAGTTTTGCTGAGTGTCTTCCGCCGCCTCGAGCGACTGCATTTGACGGTTTATTTTCTTATCCATCAGGCTGGCGGCTTTTCCTTCCGCCATTTTTTGGTGAATCAGCGAAGCCGGGGCTCTATCCCAGTCAATATTATCGCTATAGAT
>JAQUSF010000008.1 GCA_028715215.1 Candidatus Zixiibacteriota bacterium | reverse complement strand
ATATTTCGGATATTACCCGTTTGATTTCGTTCCTGTATCTGCAGGGTGCCGAACTTTGCTGTATTGCGGAAGCCGATGTTGACAATTCGGGCGGCAGCAGTCCGACGGTAAACGATGTCGATATTTCTGACATCACCTATCTGATTGCGCACCTGTATCTTGACCATCGCGACCTCAAACCCTGCCCGTGATAGTAAGTTAAATCACGATAAAGGCCACTCTCCCGTATGAGAGTGGCCTTTTTTCTTTTATTTCCCGCCTTTCTTAGTTATATTTACTACTGATAAAAATTGAAATAACCTTTTTACTTACCTGATTACTTAATGATGGAATTTCCAGCTTAATGTTTTGTAATAGAAAATCTGTTTCTTAAATTTGCAGGAATAAAGTTCACATGGCAATGAACCAGCAGGAAGTCCATCATTTTCTCGAATTGAGACGTTTACCTGTTACTGAAGGTAACTATAAAACTCAGCGGAAAAGATGCCCTTTATGAATAGAAGTAATTTTTTACTTTCAACTTATTGAAGTATAAACCGATAACTTTTACAAGGATGTTTTCTTACAGGAAGTAAAATAATTCCTGGAAAGGTGGATATGTCAAAGAAAATTATATCAACGTTGCTATTAACTTTGTCTTTAATGCTGTTATTAGCTGTATCCGGGGTTACCAGGACCCGCATAAAAGATGTTCGTTCCGAGAAACTGTCTCACTATGGTTTCCAGGTTATCAAAAAAGCCCGGGCCATATCCGGAAATGAAACGGTCATCTCCAAAGGAGAGGTTCGTCAATCCCTCGGTGCTACGGCGGATGGTAACGCGCCGGGTGAACTGATTGCCCATACCTGGTATGAGTATCAACAGAACTCGACCATGGGTCGTTTGATAGACTGGCGGGCACCCAAACCGCAGATTCACATGGCGTATACGCAGATGTTCGGGAGTTCCGCCGGCCCGCGAACGCTATCTTACAACGTCTTTGACCCGATAACGGGTTCCTGGCCGCTGACAGCTGATATCGGATGTGCCGTTTCCCCCCTTACGAATGCCCGGGGAGGTTTTGCCAATACCGACGCCGACCCCTCTGGAGCCGCGGTGATTACCGGACATATTCGTCTGAGTGATAACGCCTCCGCTCCGACACGGACGACGGTTTACTGGGATGCCACCGCTCCGGTCGGCATATATTGCGGTTTCGGTAACGGCAGCCGGATTAGTGACTCGCTTAACAATGTTCACGCTCTTGAAAGCGGCACCGATGTTATTTTCCCAAAACTCGAATATCATATCCGGGGGAGTGATACGGTTGTCTATGCTTTTTGCTGCGAATTCGCCACTGGCGACCAGCATGCCCTGGTTCTTTTTCGCAGGGAAGGTAACTCGGTCGGTGGCTCCGCCGGCTGGACTGCCACTTTTATCGAAGATTGCTGGTGGATGTGTCAGGATATAACCGCTTCCCGGGTATCGTCAAGGGTAGCCCTGGTCTGGCTGGAGGACGCCGCTGAGGGTATTCTCGGCCAGAGTGATGTCTGGTACTGGGTATCCGATGATATGGGTCTTACCTGGAACCCAGCTAACAAGCACAATATTACCAATTACGACCCGGACCTTCCCGGATACCGCGCCTGGATGGAGGTTTCCTGTCTTTATGATACCCAGGACCATCTCCATGTCCTGTGGAATGCCAATGTCTATGACGGCGACCGCACCGATACCCAGACCCGGCGTTGCCGCCTTTTCCACTGGGCTGACCATACTGATATTATCAGCACCGTGAAAAACGCCGAATGGGATCCCCTTTTAAACTGTGGTGTCGGCGGCGCCAATGTTCATAACCTGGCTAAATTCACCATCTCCGAGTGCAACGGAAAACTGTACACAACCTGGATCCAATTCGGCGACCCTGAAAACGGTGATACGACTGACTGCGCCGACCCCGAATTCGTCAACGCCGGTTTTAGCGCCAACGCTGAAATTTACCTCTCGGTCTCGACCGACCTTAACGGTGACAAATGGGATGAAGCCCGCAACCTGACCAATACCAAGACCCCCGGCTGTGACAATACTTCCGGCAATGAATGTGATAATGAAAACTGGCCCTCGATGTCACGTTATGGTATGAACAACACAGATTTTACCGGCCTTGATTGGAGTGCCGTACCCCAGGCTCTGTCCGTTGACCCCTCCCGACAGCCCGACAGCCCTTATACCGGCACTTATTATCTGGATATCATGTATGTCAACGACCTGGTCCCGGGAGCCTCGACCGGCGCCGATGCCACTCCGGCGGCTAATGTTCCCCTTAAATGGTTCCGCCTGCCCTGTGTAGAACCTGTCATCGAAGCAAAAATCGCCTTGACACCCGACCAGATTGTTTACCCGGAATATACTTCTCATGGTACCCCCGCTTTTTATTATATCCGGATTGAAAATAACGGCAATGCGGACCTTAATATCTCAAAAATCGGTGTTATTAAAACCACCCTGCCGGCTCTCAACTGGCTCACTGTAAATACCACTTCTCTTTTGGTGCCGGCCGGCAGCAATAATGTCGATACGGTGACGGTGACTCTCAATAACGGCGGTGTTATAAACAGTCCCGGAACGGTGGTAAACCTCAAAGGCCAGGTCTTTTTTGAATGGCACCGGCAGACTCTGCTTGATACCGTTTATCTGCCGATCGATTTTTATGTCGCCGATACGGTAGTGGGGATTATCCGGGACACGATATCCACCCGCTGGATAAGCCTGGTTGTTTCCAGCAACGGTAATATGGGCAACAGCAATGCCGGGCGGGTAAATATGGATTTTTATAATAAAATTTTTGAATGTGATAATATTTTGCCGGACACCATCCCCGGCGACGCCTCAGTCTATCTGGGTAACGCCTCGCCGGTCATTTTGACCGCTGACTTCAGCGAAAGTGATACCATTGTTACCGCCAGCTGGGCTATTTTTAAAGAAAATCTTAATGAACCCAATGGTTTCAAACCGGTTACCGGCTTCACTCCAGGGGGTGTAAGATTAAGCCGACCAACCCATTACGAGGACGCAGTACTCAAATATGAGGCTTTTCATACCGGCTCTTTTGTTACGACTGACTCATCGTTGGTAGTGGAAAAAACCTATTATGCCCGGTCGCTTGATGCCGCCTATATTGTCCAGATGTTGCGTTTATTCTCTTTTGACGGTAACCCTCATACCGGGCTGGTGATCGGGGAAGCATTCGACTGGGATATTCCCTCCGACTCCGGTTCATATAACAGTACCGGCAGTGACCCGGTCAATGACCTTATCTTTATCCGGGGTGGAGAATGGGATGAGCCTCATGGCGACTCACTGGAGTGCCAGGACAATGACGAGCGGTTCGGCGGGGCAATTCGAATTGGTTATTATTCCCAGGCCGAATTCAATGCCAATCCCATCATTGCCCATACCGAGCCCATCTGGGGGGGATATGCTGAAATCAACGAGGATTATGTTTACCCGGCAGGAGGTTTTGTACCCCTGGAACTCTATCGTAACATGATGAACAACCCCGGCTTAAACGCCCAGCCGTCTTCCGTTCAGGTGGACCAGCATATTGTTTTGACCTATTTCAATAACTATAACCTGTCCGCCTCCGATACCCTGATTATCTGGACAGTAATGGCGACCGTGCAGTTTGCCGCAGGTGAGGGTTCGGGAAGTCTGGTCAACGAATTGAAAAACGGCAAAAACTGGCTGGTGGCAAATATTAATAACCTGAAAAAAGAGTTTGCCGGCTGTTGCATCGGCGTCACCGGCGATATTGACTGTTCCGGCGGCGATCCTGATATCTCGGATATCACCCGCCTTATCGACCATTTGTACCTGTCGCACAAGGAATTGTGCTGTCTCGAGGAGGCTGATGTTGATGGTTCCGGCGGCGCTCCCGATATCTCGGACATCACCTATTTGATTGCTCACCTGTATATTGACCATCGAATCCTGCCTGACTGTCCTTAAGTGGCAAAGATTATTACAGGTTAGCCCTTCCGGTTTTTTTCCGGAAGGGCTGTTTTTTTACTTTGAAAAACAATATTTTTTATTATATTTTTTCAGGTGGGAAATGTAGGACTTGCAAAAAATTTACTGTCTGTTAAGTGTTGTATACCGTTTGGTAACAATGTCCTTTGTAATTTGAATACTTATCCGAAACCTTCAACTAAAGATAAGTCCAATTTACTTTGAACAAAACTAAAAGGTGGCAAGTAAACAGTACTTTACCGATTTAATGTACATAACATTAAAGAAATTTTGAAGGGAGGTGATCTTTAGAGAAAGAGTAACAAGGTTTATTAGAAACGACGGTTGACCTTTGATCAACCTGTCAATTTTTTAAAAAAGGATTTGTTGGGTAAAAAAGCGAGAAAATCGCAAGCTCGAAAGGAGCAAAGAATGGTAAAGAAACTCATCTCTTTATTTATCATTATTATTTTCCTCATCTCCATTATGGCCGTTGCCGCCAGTGCGAAATCCAGAATTAAAGATGTCCGCAGTGAAAAACTCTCTCACTACGGGTTTATCTTTGATAAGAAAGCAAAAATGGTTGACGCCAATGTCCCTGACCATGGTTATCTGCAACCTGGAAAAAGCGATCCGCCGTCGCGGTCGCTCGGGGTTAATGTCACTAACTCCCCCGGTGTAGACGTTGGTTATAGCTACCAGGCTTACCAGCAGAACTCAACCATGGGTCGTCTGGTGGACTGGCGGGATCCGAATCCGCAGATTCACTTTGCCTGGACTTTCCTGATGACCAAGCAGTATGATGTCGGTCCTCGGGCGGCGGCTTATAACGTCTATGACCCCATAACCGGCACCTGGCCATTGTCGGCAGGTGTGGGCTGTCCCGTTTCCGGTCTGGGTGAAAACCTTTATCGTTTTGTCAACCTTGATGTTATGCCTGGCGGTGGTGCTGTGGTGACGGCTTTTGGCCAGTATGCCGCCGGTCAGCCTAACCGCACTCATACCTGGTGGGACGAAACCGCCCCGACACTTTATTGCGGTTTTGGTGCTGGTAATTATGTTCCTGATGCCGTCAGCCAGCCCGGTTCCCACCATAACGGCGAATTAGGCGCCCCGAAACTTACATACCACGTCAACGGCCTCGATACCGTTACTTACTGCTTCTCCTATGAGTACTGGGAAGGCGGCGCCATTATCCTGTTCAGAAAAGTGGGTATCGCTACTTCCGGTACCTGGGAAGCTCATGTCATTGATCCTTACGTCTTTTTCATGATGCAGGATGTCACGGCTTCAAGAGTGTCACGTAAAGTGTCCTGCGTGTGGGCTCAGTCCGTGACCGGTGAAGGCGAAGGCAGCAACGACGTCTGGTATTGGGAATCAACTGATATGGGGGCGACCTGGAATCCAGCCAACAGGCATAATATCACCAATTATGTCACCGGCGTTGTCGGTCACCGGGCCTGGTTGGAAGTCAGCTGCGTTTATGATTCCGAGGACTACCTGCACATTATCTGGAACGGCGGTATTTATGACGGCGCCAGCTCCGGCAGCCGCAGCTGCCGTCTGTTCCACTGGTCCAACCAAACCGGGGTTATAAGTACCGTTCATAATGCCGAATGGAACTCCTCTCTTAACTGCGGCGTGGCCAGTGAAAACGTTATGAACGTGGCGAAATTCAATATTTCCGAATGTAATGGCCGTATGTATGTCATCTGGTCGCAGTTCGGTGACCCGGAAAACGGCGATTCCACCGACTGTGCCAACTCCAATGTCGTGGGTGTCGGCAGCAATGCCAACGCTGACCTTTATTTGTCGGTCTCTACCGAACTGGACGGCTTGCTCTGGGATGCCGCCCGTAACCTGACGAATACCAAAACCCCGGGATGTGATACCACCGCCGGCAACGAGTGCGACAACGAACTCTGGGCGTCGATGTCTCGCTACGGCATGGATAATGACGACTACGGTACCCTTGACTGGTCGAATGCTTCGGCGGCTCTTACCGTTGACCCGTCTTCGCAACCGCCTTACACCGGCTCGCATTATCTTGATGTTGAGTATGTAGCGGACCTTCTCCCGGGCTATTCCATTCCCGACGAAGAAACACCCTATACTTACAACCCGATAAAGTGGTTCCGCCTGCCTTGCGTGGACCCGGTTATCGAAGCCAGGATAAACCTGTCACCGCGTGAAATCGTTTATCCGAGTTTTGCTTCTCACGGACATTCCAGAAACATTGACATTCAGGTTGAAAACGCCGGTAACGCCGACCTGATCATTACCGGCATTTATGCCACTAAAACCACCCAGCCTACCGCTGACTGGATTGGACTGGCCCCGACTTCAATGACCGTTGGTACCGGGGCTCCCAATAACCTCGATACCCTGGTTGTAACCCTTAACAAAGGCGGCGCCATCAATAATCCCGGCACCGTGGTTCGTCTGACCGGTGAGGTCGGGTTCATCTGGCAGCGCCAGGTGGGTATCGATACCGCCTTCCTGCCCATTGATTTCTGGGTCGCGGATACCATCGTCAGCACTATCTGGGATACCATTGCCACCAATTACATCAGCCTGACCGTATCCAGCAACGGAAACATGGGTAACTACATCGGTTCCGTGAATATGGACTTCTACGGCACCGAACTGGAATGCGACGATTCGTCCAACCTGAGCAGTGGCGGCCAGGATACCATTCCCGGCGATGCTAAAACCTATCTCGGCGATGCTTCTCCGGTTATTTTATCCGCTCAAATCGTCGGTTCGGATACCAACGTGACCGCCAGCTGGGCTATTTTCAGCCAGTATTTCAGCTATGAAAACGGCTTTAAACCGGTTACCGGTGAAACTCCCGGCGGGGTGAAATTGACCAACCCGACCCATTATACACCAACTACCGGGGTAGCCTACGACTGCTTCCACACCGGCTCCTTTATCACTATGGACTCCACCGTTGTCGTTGAGAAGACATATTATGCCCCAACCGCCAATGTTTCGTACATTATTGCGATGATGCGAATCTTCTCATATGATGGTGCGGCGCACAATGGCCTGGTAATTGGCGAAGCTTATGACTGGGATATTCCCTCCGATACCGGTTCCAATAACTCAGCCGGTACCGAACCGCTGACGGATATGATTTATATGGTCGGCGGCGAGTACAATGAACCTAATGGTGACGCTCTGGAATGTACCAATAACGATACCCGTTACGGTGGTTCGGCGCGCCTTGGTTATTATACTCAGGCTGAATGGAATGCGGACAGTTCCGTTATACATACGGATCCCATTTATGGCGGTTATACGGAATTTAACGAGGACTATGTCTATCCCACCGGTGGTTTCGTGCCATTGGAACTCTATCGTAACATGAAGAACAACACGGGTTTAAATGCCCAACCCTCCTCCTCCATCGACGACCAGCATGCGGTTCTGACGTTCTTCGATAACTATAACCTTGGAGCAAATGATACCCTGATTATCTGGGTTGTCATGGCAACTGTACCGCCTGACGTGTTCAAAGATGTATCCTCCCTTGCAGCCCAGGTTACAGCCGCGAAAGCCTGGCTGGAAGACAACATCTGGGATATCAAGAAGAGATTCCAGGGGTGCTGTATCGGCATGACGGGCAACGCCGATTGTTCGGAATCGGAAGACCCGGATATTTCGGATATTACCCGTTTGATTTCGTTCCTGTATCTTCAGGGCGCAGACCTTTGCTGCGTGGCGGAAGCCGATGTTGACAATTCGGGTGGCAGCAGTCCGACGGTAAACGATGTCGATATCTCCGACATTACCTATCTGATTGCGCACCTGTATCTTGACCACCGCGCCCTGAAACCCTGCCCGTGATAACGTAATTTTTGCGATAAAAAGCCACCCCAAAAAAATTCCGGGGTGGCTTTTTTTTCTTTGAATTTTTCAAAATTTTATTATATTACTAATGGTTTATGAGAGGTAAGCTAATTTATTGCATTTACTTGCTATAAATCCTCACGACAGGACCTTCCGGTTTTATACCATTGGATATAACTTTTTCCCCGGTGAAACCTGTCACAGGAAGATGAAATGCAACGTGTACCTATAATTTTTTTTTAAATAATACCCAAATATATGTCTCCTGATTAGCATCATTAGATGTTTTATGGATAGAGACCAAAGTGGTGAAAGGAGGTGGTAAGGAGAGTAAAGAGTCAGTTTAACGGGTGGCAAACCCGTTTAAATTTTAAGTTAATGTAATTTAAAAATTTCATTAATCCTTAAAACACTTCTCAGCTCGAAAGGAGCGAAGAATGACGAAGAAGCTTTTAACTTTATTGATCCTCACCTTGTTTATTTTCACATCGCTGGCAGTGGTTGCAGAGGCGAAGATTCGTATGCATGACAAGCGCGTTGACCGTATTGCCCAGTATGGTTTTCAAACCCAGAGGCAAGCCGCAACCCAGCCTGAAAGCGAATACGGCGCTTCAACGACCTCCAAGCAGATACCCCCGGCTTCTCTGGGCTATTCGGGTCTGACCGATGCCCCGGGAGAGATAGTCGGCACCAGCTATCGTGATAAACAGTATCATGTCTCGGCGCCGCGTATGATTGACTGGCGGGCTCCTGATCCGCAGATTCACATGGCTTACACCTACCAGTTGTGCGGCGGTGATCCGGCTGCCTGCCCGCGTTTCCACGCCTATAACCTTTATGATCCGATTAGTGGAACCTGGCCCCTTACAGCCAACGTCGGTATTGCTCTTCAAACCGTGCCCAAGCAGGGAACCTATGTATCGCTCGACGTCGAACCGGCTAATGGTGGAGCTATGGTGGCCGGGATTGTTTCCAACGACGGTTCCTTCACCGACTATGTGCCCGCCCAGTATGGCTGGGACGCCACGGCCCCGGCAATTTATGGCAATTTCCAGTCCATACCGGTCAACATGAGCCTGGCGGCCGACACCTTCGGCGTATCCTATCCCCGTATAGAACACCATATTTACGGCACGGACACGGCTATATATCTGCTCTGTTATGAGGGTGTTTATGACGATGCCGGCATTTATGAAACTTCGTTTCTGGAATTCTGGAAGAAACCCGGAGGAGCGGCAAGCACCCAGAGCTGGACTATGACACCCCTGGCGGAAGACGACGAATTCTGGTGGGATTCCTGGGATATTTCGGCCTCGCGGGTATCCGGCAAGGTAGCGGTTTCTTTCGTGGCTTTCCTTCTGGATACAGTTAACAATGCCGGTTCCGACGTTTATTACCGGGTTTCCAATGACATGGGTAATAACTGGAGTTCAATTCAAAACATCACCGGTTATGTCAGCAAGGGTAACGAACCGGGTTACCGGGCCTGGATTGAATCGCACGTTTTGATTACCAGCGACGACGAGATTCACATTCTGTTCAACGCCAACCGTTATTTCCCGGTGCAAACGATGCCGGATTCGGCGGCCGTTTATAATAACAGCCGTCGTTGCCGTCTGTTCCACTGGTCAAGCGGGACCGGTATAATCAGCTCGGTTCAGAATGCGGAATTTAATCCCCTGCGCTGTTGCGGCGTGGGCGGTATCAACGTTCAGAACCTGGCTCGTTTCGAGCTCTCCGAATGTGCCGACAAACTTTATGCCGTCTGGGTTCAGTACGGCGACCCGGATAACGGCGATTCGACCGACTGTGCCGATTACGATGCCGGTTACAGTGTCTTTGCCATCGGTTACAACGGCGACCTCCATATGTCGGTATCGACGGACCTCTCAGGTCTGTCATGGGATGCGGCTCGCAATATAACCAATACCAAGACGCCGGACTGCGGTCTTGACAGCTGCCATGCGGAAAACATGCCTTCCATTTCTCGGATGGGTATGGATGTCAGTGACTGGACGGGTCTGGACTGGTCGAGTGCCTCGGATGCCTTCACGGTGAATCCGGGAACCCACACCAATACCGAATATATCGATGTCTTTTATGTCGATGACCATTCGCCGTCAGCCGCGCCTGATAACTCAGGCCGGGGTTATCCGGAAACATACACCTCCAACCCGCACAAATGGTTCCGTCTGCCATGTGTGAACCCGGTTATCAAACCGATTATAAGGGTGCAAATGGAAGATGTAACCTACCCCTTCTATACCCAGCATGGCGAATATTATGACCTTAAGGTACCGGTTGAAAACGCCGGTAACGACATTCTGCATGTCAATACGATCCGCTATTCTAAATATACCTATACGACTACCGACTGGATTGGTCTGGGCAAAACCTCGATGACCATCACCAACCTGGCGCCGAACAACTGGGATACCGTGGTGGTGACCCTCAACAAGGGTGGCGCTATTAATAACCCCGGTACGATTGTAGAGCTGTCCGGTGAAGTGTTCTTCGATTCGGACGACCCGGACCACTCGACCGTATCGTTCCTGGTGGACTTCCCGGTAGCCGACACGGTGGTCGGTGTTGTATGGGGTGAGGTCTCAACCGGTATCGTGAGCCTGGCGGTAGGCAGCAACGGTAATATGGGTAACAATTACATTGGTTTTCAGAACCTAGATTATTACAACACCATTCTTGAATGTGACAATGCAAGCAGTTTGGATTCCTCCGGCGCGGATACTATTCCCGGAGACGCTTCGGTTTACCTTGGCGACGCTTCGCCGGTGATTCTGACGGCTGCTATTGCCGGCAGTGACACCAACGTAACGGCCAGCTGGTCGATATTCGGCGACGGCTTTGCCTCCGAGAATGGGTTCAAACCGGTTATCGGTGAGACACCCGGCGGTGTGAAACTTACCAACCCAACGCATTATACTTCGGGAGTTAACTATGATTGCTACCATAGCGGAAGCTTTATAACGGTGGACTCAACCTTAGCGGTGGAGAAAACCTACTATGCCCCGACCGGTACCAACGCCCAGTACGTGATTCAAATGATGCGTATCTTCTCGTATGACGGCACCGCTCACGGCGGCCTGGTAATCGGTGAAGCTTTTGACTGGGATATTCCTGCGGATTCCGGTTCTTATAACAAATCCGCAACCGATCCGGTCAACGACCTGATTTACCAGATCGGCGGCGAGTTCAATGAAGCCCGTGGCGATTCTCTGGAATGCACCGATAACGATACCCGTATGGGCGGGGCGGTGCGGATCGGTTATTATACTCAGACCGAGTGGAACGCCGACAGCTCCGTGATGCACACCGACCCGATCTTCGGTGGTTACGCGGCTCTCAACGAGACTTACGTGTATCCGGCGAGTGGTTTTGTGCCTCTCGAACTGTATCGGAACATGCGTACCAACTCGGGCCTTAACGCCCAGCCTTCGTCGGTCATCAAAGACCAGCACACCGTGTTGACGTATTTCAATAATTACAGCCTGGGCGCTACCGATACGCTTATCATCTGGACAGTAATGGCCACTATCCCGCCGACATTCGATAAGGATGTACAGGCGCTGGTGAACCAGATTGACGCAGCCAAAGCCTGGCTCGAAGACAATATCTGGGACATCAAGAAGAAATTCCTGGGTTGCTGTATCGGCATGACGGGCAATGCTGATTGCTCGGAATCGGAAGACCCGGATATTTCGGATATTACCCGTTTGATTTCGTTCCTGTATCTTCAGGGCGCAGACCTTTGCTGCGTGGCGGAAGCCGATGTTGACAATTCGGGCGGCAGCAATCCGACGGTTAACGATGTCGATATTTCCGACATCACCTATCTGATTGCCCACCTGTATCTTGACCACCGCGCTCTCAAACCCTGCCCGTGATAACGTAATTTTTGCGATATTAAAAGGCTGTCTCACAACGAGACAGCCTTTTTTCTTGTTTTTTTTTATTTTTTATATATATTTGTAGTGTAAGAAGTTGAGTGGATTTGTACCCGTCTGATTCGGACTTCCCCATCTAATCAGAATCTCTTAGCACGGGATTTATTAAAAAAAAGTAAACTTTATCATATTTGGGGCGGTTAAATAAGATAATTACTAAAAGGATATGCCTTTAGTGACGTTAATATATTAGGAATGACTTTTTAAAATGGGATTTGCCGGAGAGTAAACATGTCAAAAACAACCAAATATTCGGCTTCGTTGATTCTTGCGGGACTGTTCTGTTTTTTGATGGTCCCCGATGCATACAGCCGGATATATGAAAATCTCGAGACACCTAAGCCATACATAATCAAGGGCATAGTCACGGTTCAATTTGAAGATGACCTTGACCTGAGCAGTATGAAAAGGAATTTCGGACGGGTCAGTCCGGGTTACGCCGGGCTCGACAGAACTTTCGAAGAATTACAGATTAGCGGTTTCAGGAAAATATTTCCCATGGAAAAGGAAAAGCCCCCGGTTAATTCCGGGTTAAAGGATTTGACCCGCTACTATGAGATATCATTTCCGGATACGATAAGTGTCGAAAAAATAGTCAACCGCCTTCTTCAGGACCCCAATATCCGCTGGGCTGAACCGGTGCTGGCGATACCGGTTGACCGGGTCCCCGATGACCCCTCCTGGACCTCCCAGTGGCACCGCACTAAACTGCAATTGGCCGACGCCTGGGACAAGGAAACCGGTTCCGATTCGATAAAAATCGCCATCATCGATACCGGAGTGAATTACCGCCACCCCGACCTGACCGCCAATATCTGGGTTAATCCGGGCGAGGATATCGATGGCGACGGTGAAGTATACGACCTTGACGATTTCGACGGCCTGGATAATGATTCCAACGGCGTGGTTGATGATTTAATCGGCTATGATTTCTTAACCGGTATCGGCAGTGTCTGGCCGGGCGAGGATGCCGGCACGCCGGATTCCGACCCGAATGATTTTGATGGTCACGGCACCCATTGCAGCGGGATAGCCGCCGCTGTCACCAACAATGCCACTGACGTTGTCGGTATCGCCGGGGGCTGGAGCGGGTACCGTTCTTTTGGCGGCGCCCGGATCATGTGTCTCAGAGTCGGCGCCACGGCTTCCGACGGCAGGGGTTATGTCAATTCCAATGACTGCGCCACCGCCATCAACTATGCCGCCAACAACGGCGCTCATGTCATCAACTGCAGCTGGGGCAGTTCCTCGGTACAAAACAGCGCCCTGCAAAATGCCATCATCGGACACAGCGTAACCGTCTGTCATGCCGCCGGAAATGATAATATCACCACTCCGGGACCCATGGACAACTTCTACGAAGTTCTTTCGGTTGCCGCCACCACGTCTTCCGACCTCAAGGCTTCCTATAGCAATTACGGTTCCTGGATTGATGTCAGCGCCCCGGGCTCGAGTATTCTCTCCACTTATTCTTATAGTTATACCCCGGGCACCAACACAATCGGCGGAACCTCGATGGCTTCCCCGATGGTGGCCGGACTGGCAGCCCTGATTCGTTCGGCCATGCCCTCGCTTTCGGTGGAAGAAGTAAACGCCATTATCAGAAATAATACCGATGACATTTACGCCCTTAATCCCGCTTACTACGGACTTCTCGGAACCGGCCGCATTAATGCCAACAAAGCCCTCTCCGTGCTGGCCATTGCCATGTTTTCCAGCGATATTACCGAAGGCGATATTCCCCTCGAAGTTAATTTCACTGACCTTTCGCCCAACTCCCCGACCTCGTGGGAATGGTCATTCGGCGACGGTGCAATCTCGGCTATTCAGAATCCCTCGCATATTTATACCGAACCGGGAATTTACAATGTTTCACTGAAGGTCAACGACCCCAACGGCTTGGGCGAAGAACGCCTGCGCCATTATATCTGGGCCCGGGCCGATACCATGATTATTGATTCGGTAATGGTTAACCGCGGCCAGCAGGCGGTAGTACCGATTTATCTTAATAATACCGCCCAGATTAAAAATATGACCATCTCCATCACCCTGCCCAACAGCCAGGGCATAAAACTCGATTCCGCCTCTATGCAGGGTACCCGGACCGAATATTTCCATACCCGGGAGTATCCCGGTTTTGATTTTGCCAATAAAAGATATGCCGTTTACCTGGGGTCAAGCCCGCAGAACTATTCCAACTACCTGATGCCGGATACCGGGACTTTTTTAAAGTTATATATAACCGTACCGGGCACGGCGGCACCGGGAACACTGGTGACTATTGATACCCTGTCCTGGGGAACATATAAATACCCGGTGTTAAACACCATCTACGGTCCTTACTGGCCGGTATTCAAAACCGGTAAGGTTTATGTCCGGCCGTGTGTCCGCGGCGATGTGGACTGCAACGGCGAAGAGCCGAGTATCACCGATATTACCGCCCTGATAAGCCATCTGTATATCGAACCCATCGGTGAACCACCTATTGACGCTTATGGCGGCGATGTAAATGCCGATGGCCTCTACGATATCTCCGATATAACCTTTTTAATCAGCTACTTGTACTTAGGCGGAGCAGAACCGCCGGCCAAATAATAGGACCAGATAATTTAAGGATTTACAAAGGCGGATTTATTTTCCGCCTTTTTTTTATACCAGCCAAGTTTTTTTATTGACTAACAAATTATATTGAATTATTCTGTAAATGTATAAAGATGAAAATTATATAATTTTATCAGATATATTTCTTTTAAAAAATAGGAGGTATTATTTATATTTATTTGTTAACGGAATAACTTAATGAGTTAATTTGTCTTTGATAAAGTAAATTTTTTATATGGAGGTAAGGAATGAAAGTTAAATTACTATTAGTTTTTATCCTGTTGTTGGCTGTCTCTGTTCCTGTTTTCGGTATCGATAAAGGTTCTCCCGATTCATTAATTTTAGTATGTTCACGTCCCGATGCCGCTGGTGACCATACATCATTTAAAGTCGAACTCTATTACTGGATTGATTCGAATACCACGGTTCTGGGGCATTCTTCAGGTTTCGCATGGCAGGATACTTTAACCGGCAGTCCCTATTCCGGTGCCAAAGATATTACCATTGATTCCGCCAGGGGATCTGCTACAGCTTTAGCAACTTTTGGTTCGGTAATTTTAGTTAATGCAAATAACTATGCTCAAGCTAATATTGATAATCGTTTTATGTTTTTCGGTATAAACGTCTTTGGTACAGCTTTTCTCCCGATTTCACAATCACGGCAACTGCTGGCTACTTATTACTTTACCATTGACAGCTGGACCGGCTCCGATTACATCTATCTGGACACTTTCATCTGGTATTCTGGGGTTAACCTGAAATTTGCCGACCCAACTAATGGCGATTATGCTCCAATAGTGGTTCTTGGTAATCAAGCCGGTGGTGTATCACCCCTGATTGTCAGAGACCCTTCCGATGTTCAGGGCAATGAGGGCGTTTTACCGGTTTCCTATTCCCTGATGCAGAATTATCCCAATCCCTTTAACCCGATGACAACCATTCTTTTCGACCTGGCCAGGAACACTGATTATACCCTGACTATTTATAATGTCCTGGGACAGAAAGTAGAAGAATTCAAAGAATATGGCGAAAGAGGCAGGCAGACTATCGAATGGAACGCCAGCCAGTATGCCTCAGGTATCTATTTCTACAAGCTGGAAACCAAAGACTTTGTTGATACCAAGAAGATGATTCTTCTGAAGTAACCATTGACTGAAGCTTACAGTCTTGATAAAAACCCCCAAAATATTGGGGGTTTTTTTAATTATATCCCAATTTGCCTTTTTCGTCAACCAATTCATTGCCGTACAATGAGTTGTAAGATTATTATTGACAAGATGAGTTTTCTTGACTATTATACGATGTTTTTCATTATCGCTTGCTAATAACTAAGTTATTGATATATAAGGTCTTATATGTTAGGTGTCATAGGCAATAGATTTTCTATTGGAAAAGAAACTTATCAGCCCTTTGTGGCGGAACTTCATTATTTCAGAATTGATAAACGCTACTGGTCAATTTGTTTTGAACGTATTAAACGCGCCGGTTTCCGGATAATATCCACCTCCGTCCCCTGGAATATCCATCAGGATAACGGTAAGTACATAGATTTCAGTGGCTTTTCCGACCCCAAAAAAGACCTGGTGGTTTTTCTGGAGCTGGCCCGGGAATTCGGTTTTAAGGTAATTTTGCGCCCCGGACCCTGGGTGGCCGGTGAAATCCCTTACGGCGGTCTGCCTAAATTTCTTTTCAGTGATATTAAAATCTTTGCCCGCGACGCCAACGGCATGGAAATAAAACTGCCGAATACCTGTGACGTGGAAGGCGGTTATTTACCCAGCTACCTGCACCGCAACTTTCAATTTCACCTGAAAAATTATTTTAAGGCTTTTATTGATATCACCAAGAATTATATCCATCCCCGGGGACCGGTGTTCATGGTCGAGCTGGATTATGAGACCTCTTTCGGTCGTCTTCTGGAACCCGATAAAGCCGATTATAATCCCGAGGTGCTCAGTCAATATTATCCCCAGTTTCTGGAAAATCTGTATAAAGACATCAAGAAGCTCAACGGCCGCTATAAAGAAAAAAACAATGATTTTACTGCTGTTGAACCGCCCCGGAAATTTACCGAGTTGACCCTTGACCAGTATCCCAAAGTGGTGGACTGGTTTAAATTCCGGGAATACATGTTAAACGCTTATCTTGAAATAATCGAGGATATTTTCAAATCCTACACGGTTGAGCCGCTGTTTTTCCGTTCTCTGTATTTTCGTCCCAACGATTTATTGCCGGCCTTCAACCTCGTCCCGGAAGACCGTTCGCCCTTTCTGGGCAGTAATGTATTTCCCGAAGGCAGTTATTTCGACCTGGTCAACAAAGCCCGTTTTTTAAAGGCAGAGTATGGTTTTGCCTTCGCCACCTCGTTTACTTCCGGCAGGGCGGCGTCTGACCCCAAACGCGAGGTTGAGATGTCACCAATACAAAATAATCATCGCCATTTCTATTTCGCCGCCGGTCTTTCCTCGGGTTACAAGGGTCTCAATCACTATATGTTCGTGGACCGGGACCACTGGTACGGTGCTCCGTTGCATAACGACGGTACGGTATCCGACGGCTACGAAGTGGCCAAACGCTTTAATCAAACCATCTCCACCATCGGTTTCGAGGAAATGGATTTCAATCCCGAAATCGCCGTGATGGGCAACCGGCTGTATAACTGGCTGCGCTATACCTCGGCCAAAAAGGGCTTCGAATACATCAGGCGCTTACTGGACGAGTCGGTGGCGGGCGTGTGCCGGGACTTCATGCGGCTGAAACTCCATTACGGCATCAGGGAAAACAGGGACTTCGAAAGCATGAAAAATTACAAAATAATTTTCCTTCCGACCACCGAAATTATGGCGGTGCGCGAACAGGAGGCCCTGGTCGAATTGAGCAAGGCGGGCGTGCACCTGATTCTGTGCGGGGTTATGCCCCGTTACGACGAGGAGTTCAAAGAGTGCCAGGTCCTGGCCAACCACTTCCGCATTAAAACCACGGTAGATTACAACATTGGCAGTATCACGCATAAAACGGGTTCGTTTCCGGCTTATCTTTACGGGTCTATCCGCACTACCGATGACGGCAAGGTCAAAAAACTGGCTCACTGCGGCACCAAACTGGTGGGGGTGTGTTCCTCCCGTTACAAAGGCAATTTTTACCTGTTCTCCTTTGACCTGGCATCCGGCGGCAACCATCACAAACTCGCCTTTATCGAATCAATTCTCGAGGGCGAGGGTATTTCATCGTTCCTCTATTGCAGCGACCCGTCGGTGGATATTTCCTATCACGCCAGTGACAAAAAGAGTTTGTTATTCGTGGTCGTGCCACCGCCAGGGGAACTTTCCGACGGTTTCGAGCCCGGTCGGAAGGAAATCATCATCAGGGCGGACTTGAAAAAACGGGGTTTAACGGCGGCTCGGATAAAATTGACCAATATTTTAAGCCCCGAAGAAAACCGCGAAGTGATTAAAACCACGTCGCTGGAACTGCGGGATGGGCTTCCGTTGCATGTTAACTATCCCGACGGCCTGATATTCCTGGTCGAAAAACGGTAACCTGTTTTTTTATAATTAACGAATATGTTTATCCCCGGAAACCTTCGCCGAGTAATTATTTTTATTATTTTGACGGCGCTTGTATACGGCTGCGGCGTCTTCAAAGTTACCCAGTATTATGAAAAAGGCGCTCTGGCGACAGGTACCCCGCCGGCCACGGAAATCGGCCGTAATATCTTTGCCCAGGGCGGCAATGCTTTCGATGTTGCGGTGGCGGTGGGTTTTGTAATGGCGGTCGTTTATCCCGAGGCCGGCAATGTCGGCGGCGGCGGCTTTGCCGTAATCCGCGAGGGCAACTCCGGTTTGATAAAGGCTCTTGATTTCAGGGAGGTCGCTCCTTCGGCGGCCACCGAGAAAATATATCTTGACAGCGCCGGGGAAGTTATCGAGAACCTGTCCACCTACGGCGCCAGGGCGGTCGGCGTTCCCGGCACCGTGGCCGGGCTCTATGAATTATGGCAAAAGCGGGGACGTCTGGCCTGGGAGGAGCTGGTTCGAGCCGCCGCCGACCTGGCTGATACCGGCTTTATTGTCGACGCTTACCTGGCCGGTAAATTATATGAAAACAAAGACCAGTTAAGCGGCTTTCCGGAAACTTCGGATATTTTCTGCCCCCGGGGAGAACCCCTGAAAGCCGGCGAACGCCTCGTTTTGAAGGACCTGGCTTCGACTTTGTATATCGTGGCGGCGGAGGGTCCGGCAGGTTTTTATGAGGGCCTCATTGCCGATAAAATCGACTCCTGCATGAAAATACATGGCGGCCTGATAACCAAAGAAGATCTGGCGGCTTATAAACCGGTCTGGCGCGAACCGCTTCACTTCCGTTTTGATTCCCTGGATATATACAGCATGCCACCACCCAGCTCCGGCGGGATTGCCCTCGGCCAGATTTTAAAAATAGTGGAGCCGCATGATTTCAGTTTCCTGACTGTGGATTCTCCCGATTATATACACCTTTTCTGCGAAGCGGCTCGGCGTGCTTTTGCCGACCGCTCGCAATACCTGGGCGACCCGGCTTTTTATCAAATCCCCTCCCGGCTTCTGGACGAAGCCTATCTGGACAAAAGGCGCGAAACCATTACCATGGGGCACGCCTCCAACTCCCAGCTTGTCGGACCCGGCCTTCCGTACTCCCACGAATCAAACCAGACCACGCATTTTTCAGTGTGTGACCGCGAGGGTAACATGGTCGCTTTAACTTACACCCTGAATACTAATTTCGGCAGCAAACTGGTCGTACGCGGCGCCGGTTTTCTTCTCAATAACCAGATGGATGATTTCGCCCTGAAACCGGGTTATCCCAACACCTATGGCCTGGTTGGAGCCGAGGCCAACAAGGTGGAACCAGGCAAACGAATGCTGTCCTCCATGGCGCCCACGCTGGTTTTGAAAAATCAAAAACCTTTTCTTATTCTCGGTTCCCGGGGCGGCTCCAAGATAATTACCACGGTCGCCCAGGTAATTCTCAATATGACCAGGTTCGGATTAAATCCGGTTGAAGCCGTTAACCAGCCAAGGGTCCATCATCAATGGCTACCGGATAAAATTACTCTTGAAAAGAACGGCTACTCAATGAAAGTCAAACAGACCTTAATCCGGTACGGACATAATATCGAAGAAGAGGCACCCGATGGCGATGTGGAGCTGATTTATATCGACCCGCTGGGGTTGATGAACGCGGCTTCCGACCCGAGACGACAGGGCTGTTCGGGCGGTTATTGAGAAACGGGGTCAGGCGGTTTTTCTAAAGTCTTTATCGAAGCTTCTGAATTCTTCTGCCGGTTACATTTTTTTATTCCCAGAAAGATAGCTCCCGAACCGGTGATACCTGCCAGTAAATAGAAGTACAAACCGAGATAAGGTATTGAAAATAAAATCAACAATATCACCAAACCCAGAAAAAGCGAAGTACTGCTGAGAATTTTATGCCGGG
This sequence comes from Candidatus Zixiibacteriota bacterium, assembly GCA_028715215.1. GTDB lineage: Bacteria > Zixibacteria > MSB-5A5 > GN15 > FEB-12 > JAFGNW01. The sequence continues at coordinate 35,322 of JAQUSF010000008.1, read as the reverse complement.
AGCGAAGCCGGCCTATTATGAAATGGCCAATCAGGGCGGCCACAATGATTTTACCGGAATAGAATATTACTCCGCCGGAGACACTGGCGAAACTGGTGATGGGAATAAGAAGGGTGAAAATAACCAGCAGTAACGAGCCGGGGAAAAAATAATCACTGGAGATAAGAATAATCCCGGCCAAAAAGAGGCCTACCGAAACCAAGAGTATCAAAAAACAGAAAATAATTATCAACAGGCCGACAACACCGGCGGCGAAGGAAGCCCCGAAACTGTTCTTCAGCTGGTTAAAGGATTCCACGGCGTAGGGCCGGAATATCTTAAAGATTAAAATAGCAAAGAAGAAGGTCGCCAGCATACAGGAAAGGCGGATTAAGATACTGGTGAGATTTATATCCGACTTTGCTTTTTTTTCTTCTTCGGGCAAATTCCAGGTGGTCGTACCGACAATGGTCACACCGGCGGGAGATTCTATAACAACTTCATTTTTCGAACTATAGGTTAAATTGCCCTTGATTACGGCGGGCGGAGCAATGGTTATCCGGTCGGCGTCGATATCCAGGTTGCCCTCGATGATACCTGAAAAATAAAGCGTATCGGCATAGATTCTGGCATTGCCGCTGACCGTACCTTCCAGATTGACCTCAGACGCATAGAGGTCCACATCCTTCAAAACCATTGATCCCTGGTACAGTTTGACAATTTGACCGAAAATCAGAACCGAGCGGCTTACATGACCGTATATTTCCGCTCGCTGAGCAAAAACCCGCAAAGTGCCATTTATGACGCCCTGGTGGACTAATTCGGTGGTGCCGATATTGGCTGAACTCTCAAGGTTACCGCGAATAGTCGCTTTATTGACGAAAGCCAGCAGGTCACCCTTGATGGTACCATCGATCAGCAGATTATCACCGTACACGTAAAAGTCATTGTCAAGCTGGTGTAGTTTGGAAATTTCAATATCTTTGCCGGATTTAAAAACCGCCCCGTAAGCGGTGTTAAATAAAACACTGCCGCAAGCAATCAGGATGATTGCCGTTGCCAATAACGATATGTTTCTTATTCGTGGCATCGATAATTCCAAAAAAAGACTTACCGGTCAAAAATTAAACTCGATAGAAATATACGATTACGGTTAGAAAAGTTGCAATAATAAAAACAAAAAGCCCCGGCCGGTCAAACACAATTAACCAAGGTCGGCATTTATTATAAACTTGCTCGACCGTCATTTCTTTATTTTATTAATCGGAAAATATTAGAGGTTGCCCGACAGGTATCTGGTTGCCATGAACGTATTGATTTACCTGGTGATAGCGCTGTTGTGCTATTACTTTGGTTATCGCTTTTATGCCCGTTTTATCGCCCGTAATCTGGGTGAAAGGCATGACCGCCCCACCCCGGCGGTGGAAATTAACGACGGCCGGGATTATGTACCGACCCGGCTTTCGGTGTTATTCGCCCATCATTTCTCCACTATTGCCGGAGCCGGACCCATCATCGGTCCCACCCTTGGGATTTTATACGGCCTTGGCCCGGCCTGGTTATGGGTAGTCCTGGGCGCTATTTTTTTCGGCGCCGTCCATGATTTCGCCGCTTTATTCGCCTCGATAAGAGAAAAAGGCAACTCCATGGCGGAAATCGCTCGTAAGGCGCTCGGTCGATCCGGCTTTTTACTGTTTATTATCTTTACCATCATTCTTATAATCCTGGTGACCTCAGCTTTTCTTTCGCTGACCGCCATCTCTCTGACTTCGCTTTGGCCTCTGGATAAACTCGGTCTTGATGAAACCCAGACCCTTTTACGGACTAAAATTGTCGATGGTCAGGTTAATGGTGTAATCGGCGGAATCGCCTCAATGTCGGTTATTATCATTACCCTGATGGCGCCGCTGTTGGGTTATCTGGTCGTTAAAAAAAATATCAAGACCTGGCTGGCGTTTGTTATCGCCGCCGGTATCTGTTTTTTCTCCGTATATTTCGGCTTCAATTATCCGGTGACGCTCTCTCCGGTGGTATGGATGCTGCTTATTTCCGTATATGCCCTTTTTGCCTGTCAATTGCCCGTCTGGCTGATACTGCAGCCCCGGGACTTTGTTAATGTTCAGATATTGTATTTCGGTCTTGTCGCCATGTTTGTCGGGGTGGTGGTAAGTGGCGTCCAGGGGCAGACCGTAAGCTACCCGATGACCAATCTATCGGTCGGGGCGGTCAAAATGGGACCTGTCTGGCCGTTTCTTTTCATAACGGTTGCCTGTGGTGCTATTTCCGGATTTCATGCTCTGGTGGCCGGCGGAACCTCGTCAAAGCAACTCGCCAGGGAACCCCAGGCAAAAAAAATCGGCTATGGCGGAATGCTTTTGGAAAGCCTGCTGGCTGTTTTAGTGCTGGTGGCGATTGCCTCTTCTTTGAATTATCACGACTATCTGAATATCGTCTGGCCCGAAAACGGCGCCGGCAATCCTATTCTGGCTTTTGCCCTGGCCATGGGACACCTGTTGTATAACGCGCTGGGGATACCCCTGTCTCTCGGAACGGTCATCGGTATTTTGATCGTGGAAGGTTTTCTGATTACCACGCTGGATTCTGCTGTACGTTTGAACCGGTACCTGTTTGAAGAGCTCTGGAGAACCATCTTTGCCCGACCGCCGCTATTTATGCAGAAATTCTGGTTTAATTCCGGGCTTTCGGTGGCATTGATGTTTCTTCTGGCCAAAACCAACGGCTATAAATTAATCTGGCCGCTTTTTGGTTCCACCAATCAGCTTCTGGCGGCGCTGACATTAATCGCCATCACCGTCTGGCTGCATATCGCTGGAAAAAAGAACTGGTATACCCTGATACCGGCTCTGGTGATGATGGTAACCACAATTGGCTCTTTGAGTTATTCCCTGGTAAAAAACTACCTGCCGGAACAAAACTTCCTTCTTGCCACTACTGATATTATTTTGCTGGTGCTCTCTTTCGGCGTACTTATACTGGCTTTTAAACGTCTTGTGAAACCCCGCACGGCATAAACCGGATTATTTTATCCAACTTATTCTAAATCAATAAACTAACTGAAAAGATGACCGATAATATGGTGTGTATATCAGGAAACTGAAATGAAGCTTTTTTTAGACCGAAATAAAACTCTTCTTCCCCGGGTTGATTACGTCTTTTTGCTGACCAGAGTTATGACTCTGGCGGGCATAATCTGGTTTGTTTTATTCGATATTCATGCCGAAGCGGAAAATATTCTTTTTGAAGTAATTATCGCCACCTATTTCGCCCATTTAGTCTTATTTTATCTTGCTCTGAAAGACCATTTTAATCTTAAACTGGGTTACCTGACGGCGATTATTTACGATATCTTCTTTATTCCTCTTTTGTTGCTTGTGGTCGGTCCCCATGATTCGTCATTTTTCATTCTATACTTCATGACAGTATCGGTCGCGGCTTATGTTCTTACTTTCCTGTTTGCCACAATAACCACGGCTCTTCTCAGTGCTGGTTATGTGGTTCTTTCGCTTCATACGCTGACGATGGACAATGCTTTCGATATGCTCATGAGAATCGGTTTTCTATGGGCATATTTTCTGTTTTTGACCTATGCCTCGGAATATCTGCGTCGTTCCGAAAGACGAATTCTGAAATTGTTCGACACCCTCAACCTGCGGACCTCGGAGCTGGAAAAATCCCAGGCTCAGCTTGAGATAATATACGAAAACACGCGTATTTTGGCCGGTATTCTTGACAGCGACAACGTAGTCAGGGAAGTAATGCATATCATGGGCACCACCCTGCAATACAGCAATTATGCCTTGATCTTTCAGGACAAGCGGGGTAAATTCTACTACCGGGCTCGTTCGATAGAAGGTCATGATAATTTCCATTTGAAAGCCATCGAGATGAGCAAGCTGGAGCTGGCGCGGAAAGCCGGCGACCAGCAGGAGTCGATACGAGTGAAAGATATTAGCGGTCGCGAGGACTACCAGCCCCTCAACGATAAAAGCCGCTCGGTCATGCTGGTGCCGATGACCGCCCACGGCCAGACCCACGGCCTTCTGGCGGCTGAATCGTTGAAGGTAGATGCTTTCAACGACCGGGATATCCAGCTTTTATCGATTGTCGCCCGCTCGGCGGCTCTGGCTCTGGAAAACGCCGAACTTCATAAACGCGCCGAAGAATTGACCATTATCGATGAATTGACGGAAACCTTTAACTACCGTTATTTCGTACAAAAACTGCACGAGGAAAAGAAACGGTCTTATCGCTACAGCCTGCCGCTGTCGTTGATTATGGTGGATATCGACTGGTTTAAGAAAATAAACGACAGCTACGGCCACGAAGTAGGCAATATAGTCCTGAAAGAGCTGTCGGATGTTATTAAAAGCTGTATCCGCGATGTGGACATTTTCTGCCGCTACGGCGGCGAGGAGTTTGTGGTTATTTTACCGCAAACCGCCCAACTCGAAGCCTCCCGTATAGGTGAACGAATCCGCGAACGGGTGGAGAAGATGGTCGTCGAGGCGGGAACCTCCGGACGCTTAAAAATCACCGTCTCCGTCGGTGTTACGTCCTATCCGGAAAACGGGAAATCACACGAGGACCTGGTCTCGGTAGCTGACCAGGCGCTGTATCGCGCCAAGGGCTCGGGAAAAAATTTGGTTTGTATCATATAGCTTGAAAGGTATTTTGTAAGAGGTTTATACCATGAGTAATGTTTTAAAAAAGATCGGGCAGCTCTTCATTGTGGGCTTCCCGGGTATAAAACCCCCGACATCATTCATAGATTTCGTCAACCAGGCACAACTGGGTGGTATAATTCTGTTTGAAGACAACTGCGGCAATTACGGCAATACGCGGGAGAATATCGACCTTTTAAGAAGTTGTTACCGGACGACCCCGCCGTTCATCGCCATCGACCAGGAAGGCGGCCGGGTCTGCCGTCTGCGCGGTATGCCGGCGGAATTCCGCGCGCCCGAAACTTACGGCCGTACAAAAGACGTGGAGCATTATATCGAGGATTATTCGCGGGCGGCCGTCTATATGGAATCCCTGGGCATCAATCTTAACCTGGGTCCCGTTGCCGATATCAACCTGGAAAATAAAAACTCATGCCTGGCGGGGCGCTGTTTTGGCACCGACGCCGGTACCGTATCGCTGTTCGTCAGGGCAATGGTGAAGATGTCCAAAGCGAAGGGCATGCTGACCTGTGCCAAGCATTTCCCGGGTTTGGGGGCGGCGATTAATGACCCCCACAAAAAAACGGCAATGGCTACATATGACGAGGTCGTCTGGCAACAACGGGAAAAAATACCCTTCCAGGCCGCCGTGGAAAGCGAAGTGGACATGGTCATGACCACCCATTTGCACCTGCCTGAAATAGACGATAAAATCGTCACCGGTTCCAATAAAATAATCTCCGAACTGCTCCGGCAAGCCCTGGCTTTTGACGGTCCCATAATCACCGATGATTTGACCATGGCCGGTGCTGCCGCTCTCGGCAATATCGAAGAAAGAACCCTGGCCGCCTTTATGGCCGGCCATGATATTTTACTTTTCGGCCAGGATTTCGAAGCCGCCCGGAAAGCCTATAAGGCTTTTTATGAAGCCTGTCAGAAAGGCGAAATCCCCGAAGACCGGATAAACGCTTCGCTGGACCGGGTGATGGGAATAAAATTTAAGTTGAAAGTGTCGGTCCTGCCCTGACATAATAGGAACCATGTCTTTACAGGATGTAATTAAAAAAAAAGCTCCGGTGATAATCGGAATAAATTCGGGCACTTCGGCTGACGGCGTTGACCTGGCCGCCCTGCAATTTTCTTCTTCACCGAAAAAACAAAAAATATCCCTGCTGGCCGGACATTCGGTTAAATATCCTTCCCGCCTTAAAACTCTGATTCTTAAAACCGCCGCCGCCGACAGAATTTCACTCGAAGAGCTGATATATCTGGATAATATCCTGGGCATGTTTTATGGTCGGGCCGCCGCCGGCTTTATAAAAAGGCTTGAAAAACATGGGGTGAAAATATCGGCTGTGGCTTCCCATGGACAAACCATCCGCCATTCCCCTCGACTGGTAAAATATGAGGGTTATACTATCCGGGGAACACTCCAGCTCGGTTCGCTGGAATATATTGCCGCTCTCACCGAGAAAATAACGGTGGGTGATTTCCGCCAGGCTGATATCGCTCTGGGGCGCGAAGGCGCGCCCATTACAACGGCGGCCATGGCGCGGCTTTTTGCCGACCCCGTCGAATCCCGTCTGCTGGTCAATATCGGGGGAATCTCCAACTTCTTTTATTTTCCGGCCAGGGGAAAAACTTCAATGTCTCTTAAAGCCGCCGACTGCGGTCCCGGAAATTCACTTATTGACCTTCTGGCTTTCAGGTTGTTCGGAGAAAAATACGACCGCAACGGACATCGCGCTCAAAAAGGCAATATTTCACAGCGCCTGATAGCTCTGCTTTTGACCCATCCTTTTTTCAAAGCCAGGCGGCAGTCGACCGGGCGGGAAGAATTCGGTTTTCAGACAGCCGACCGGATTATTGATTTCGGTAAAAGACTGAACCTTGACGGCCACGACCTCCTGGCCACGGCCACCGAGTTTACCGTCATTTCCATCGTGCAGAAAATTAAACCGCTTCTGAAAGCGGAACCAAAAATCAAAAAATTATATTTGACTGGAGGCGGAGAAAGAAACACCTTCCTTAAAGCCAGGCTGAGACAACATCTGCCGGAATGTAAAATAAGTTCCGTCCGGCAACTGGGGTTCAACCCGGCTATGGTGGAAGCGGCTGCTTATGCGGTCCTGGGTTTATCCTGCCTTCGGGGGGAACGACTTCGTACCGATTTCATGCGGCGTAAAGCATCGAAAAGACAGCCCGTTTCGGGTAAGATAGTTCAACCGCCGGGAAAGCTACAGGATGGATAATACCGAAAATAAAACCGCGCTCTTGAAAAAGACTTTTAAAATATTAACCCGGCTGAGCCTTGGTCTGGTTCTTCTCGTGCTGGCCTGGAGTTGCGCCACAGTCCCGGGTCTCCAGGAAGAATCCGTTTCCACTTACATAAAAATACCCTTCGTACGCGTTTTGCTGGAAGAAAATAACGATAGGGCGGTTTTTGGTTCGGACGCCTCGTTTGCCATCGAGTGCCTGAAGGGTGGTCAGCAGACGGTATTCTTTTCCAGCCAGCCGATCCGGGTGGAAAATTTGGGAGAGAGATTAAGAGTCGTCAACAAAAATCAGGACATTATCCAGGATAATGTCGAAGAAGTGAATATCATTCCGCGCGGCCAGAATAAACACCTTCGGTTAAACGGCTTCGCCTACCGCGGGATAATGAAAATCCTCCCTTACGGGCGCAGTCTGCGACTTATCAATATCGTTTATATGGAGGATTACCTCAGGGGGGTGGTGCCTCCGGAAATCGGCAAACGCACCGATAGCGAAATCGAGGCGGTCAAAGCTCAGGCGGTTGCCGCCCGAACTTATGCCATGTCGCATCTCAAGCAATACGGTACCGAACCTTTTGATATGAAATCAAGCATCCTTGACCAGGTCTACGAGGGGGTGAAAGTCGAAGAAAAACTGGTTGACCGGGCGCTGGAAGCTACTGCTGGATATGTCGTTACCTACCAGGACGAATTTATCAATGCTTATTATCATTCCACCTGCGGCGGCATGACCGACGATATTGCCGACGTCTGGGACCGCAAAGCCATACCTTATTTGAAACCAGTTAACGACGGTGACGCCTGTTCCTGGTCGAAATATTACCGGTGGCAGGAAGTGTTCACCGAAGAACAGCTTCGCGGTCATATTAATCAGTACCTGACGGCGGAACGCGGCCGGGAAATAAACATCACCCCCATAACTGACCTTATCATAACCGGCCGGTCGGCAGGCGGGCGTATCAACCGCCTGACGGTGAAAACCCGGAATGACTCTTACAGTTTTTATAATGATAAAATCCGCTGGGCTGTTAAAAGAACCTCCCAGCCGGAGCTTATTTTGCCCTCGAGTAATTTTCAAATAGAAATGCAGCGCGATAATTCCGGTCAAATCGTGAAAATAATTCTTAAAGGTCAGGGTTACGGTCATGGAGTGGGCATGTGCCAGTGCGGCGCGATCGGTCTGGCCCGCAAAGGCTGGACTTTCGATAAAATCCTCAAGCATTATTATTCCAGCGTCGATGTAAAAAAGTTATACTGACCACGATAGTTTTTATTGATTTATCATTGAGCTTACCAATAATTTAAACTGCTATGCGAAAGCTTGTTATCGTCCTTATCGCGGGGTTACTGGTCTGTCCGGCTCTGAAAGCCACCGGAAATTACAAGTATGCGGTTGGCATCAGCGGCGGCTATCTGAAACTGACCGGCGGCGATTTTTTTGCCTTTGAACCCGACTACAGCTACGGCTTCAACCTCGACCACCGGCTGGGCGACCGCTGGCATTTTAACGTTGATTACACCTTTTACAGGCCAAATAACGACAAGCTGGCTGATTCCGTTTCTACCGTTGCCGCCATAAACAATAATGCCCCGATAGAGTATAAAACCACCCGCCTCGGAGTAACCCTCAACCGTCTTCTTTTTTCCTCGCGAAACCGACTTAATGTCAAAGTCGGGCTGGGCGGCGGGGCGATGTTCTGGAAGATGGTTGACCTCAATACCAATACCACTTTCAAAGTTCCCGGCTCCAAAAAAGAAACCACCGACCTGGCGACCTCGGAATTATTCCTAACCGCCCAGACCGGGCTGGTTTTCTCCATCGTTCCGAAATGGTCATTGAACTGTGATTTCCGGGCTGATTACCTGACCGGGGCCGGTGCCGAGTTTTGCCAAGAAGTCAAAGACATTCTGGACCGGTGGCTTCTGGGCGCCGCTGTCAGCATTAATTTTCATTTCGGCGGCGAAGGTAAAACGCCGGTCTGGAAATCCGATTCCGTCTGGTCAACCCAGCCTGTAATAAAGAAGCGGCCGAGTTTTGAGCTGGACAGCGACGGGGACGGCGTAACCGATGAACTTGATAAATGCCTGAACACTCCTCGCGGCGTGGTGGTGGATGACAACGGCTGCCCTTTGGACAGCGACGGGGACGGTATTCCCGATGGTCTTGACGATTGCCCGGATACCAGTCCCGAAGCACGGGGAAAGGTCGACATCTATGGTTGTCCGGTGGATGCTGATTTCGACGGCCTTCCGGACTTTATCGACCGCTGTCCCCACAATCTTATCGGTGCCGTGGTTGACAGTACCGGTTGCCCGGTGGACAGCGATGCCGACGGCGTTCCCGACGGCCTTGATGACTGTCCGGAGACCATGTTCGGCGTCGAGGTTGACCGTTTCGGCTGTATTGACCTGTCGATTTTCGATAAACCGATGGTTTTAAATATCAACTACCCTTCCGGTTCATTTGAAATCGACCCCAACAGTAAGACAAAATTACAGAAGCTGGCCGGTATTTTAAATTTTGTCCCGCATATCAAGATGGAAATCAACGGCTATACCGATAATATCGGGACTACCGCAGCCAATAAAAACCTGTCCGAAAAAAGAGCCAACCGGGTGCGTGACTTCCTGGCAACGCAGGGGGTGGCGAGTGACCGGATGAAGGTCTTCGGGCGCGGCGAGGAAAATTTCGTGGCTTCCAACGATACCGCTGAAGGCCGGGCGAAAAACCGCCGCATCGAAATAATCTTCTATAAATAAGGCTTGCCCCGATGAATGCCGGTTATCGAAAAGGAGACCTCAACAAAGAAGACGACCACAACCGCTATGCGGTGGTAATTTTCCTGCCCCGGCCCCTTGACGAAATTGTCGCCTATCTGAGGGAGCAGTTCGACCCCGATTACAATATTATCGCCTCCCATGTCACGGTCGTGTTTCCCTTTGAAACCACTCGTTCAATGGATGACATTACCCGCATTATCAATCGGGAAACCTACAAAATGGAACCCTTTAAAATTGAATTGAGCTCGATTAATGATTTTTATCCCGACTATCCCATTATTTACTGGCAGGTGAAAAAAAATCCGATAATCGATGAATTGTATAAAAATCTGTATATCGGTCTGGACCTGGCTCTGCCTTTTAGACAGCTTATACCACACGTGACTATCGCCAAGGAAATTTCGTTGCATCGGGTAATGCTGGTAAAAGAAAAAATCATCAGCTATTTATCCGATGAAATATTCGAGGCGGACGCCATTGATCTGGTCTCACCGGTGGCGGACGAAAACTGGTTGTCGGTAAGAACCTTTTCCTTAAATAAATAGCCGGTTAGGCTATTTTTATAAAAAAAGGCATTTAAGTTATTTAATTAATAATTCAGGGATTTGAATAAATTACTTGCTTGTGGCATTGAAAAAAGGTAAAATTCTTAAGGAAATATGGATATTTTAATTATTACACAATATTTTCCGCCTGAAAGGGGTGCGGTCAGGCGCCTTTATGAATTTGCCCGCTTCTTTGTCACCCAGGGTCATAAAGTGTCGATTATGACGGCTATCCCCAATTATCCCGACGGCATCGTTCCCCCGGAATACAGGGGTAAGTTTTTCTGTGAGGAAGAAAGGGAAGGAATCCGGGTTTATCGAAGCTGGGTCCTGCCGGCTTCCAATAATAACCCCGGCCGCCGCATGATCGGCTTTATTACTTTCCTGATTACCTCGCTTATAAATTCATTCCGCATAAAAAGCCGCTATGACCTGGTACTGGCATCCACCCCCCCGGTAACTTCGCCGGTTATCGGCTGGCTGTTAAGTAAGATTAAGCGCGCCCGTTTTGTCATCGAGGTTCGTGACCTTCAACCGGAATCCAGCGAGGATTTCGGCAACCTGAAACAATCGTTTTTCACCCGAATGGTTAGAAGGATAATTCATTCTCTTTATCGCCGGGCGGACCGCATTGTGTCGGTAACCGATGGTATTTCGCAGTATCTCTCTACCATTGGGGTTCATGCAGAGAGAATTGTCACCATCAAATCCGGGGTGAGCAACGAGTTTATTAACGCCACTTCCAACGGTATTCGAAAGAAGTTCGGCTGGGAAGACAAGTTCCTGGTGCTGTATTCCGGGACTCTGGGCTGGGTACGTCCCCTGGAAACCGTCATTGAAGCCGCCCGCAAACTGGCCGACCAGCCGGATATTCATTTTGTGTTCGTTGGCGACGGTCAGAAAAAAACCGCCCTGGAAAATATGGTGCGGGACTATGGTTTGAAAAACGTATCTTTCACCGGCCTTCAGCCTTTAGAGGTCATTCCTTATTTCCTGAAAGCCGGCGACGTTCTTATTGAAAGCCTGAAAGAAGTTCCCGTCGCCAAAATGGCCTTTCCTTCAAAAATGTACGAGTACATGGCATCCGGACGGCCCATCGTTTTCGGCGCCCGCCAGGGTGAAGCCCTGAAGGAACTTGAAATTGCCGGCGGCGCCCTGTCTTACCCCTCGGATTCCCCCGATAAACTGGCTGAATTAATCATGAAACTTCGCTCGGGACAAATCGATGGCCGGCAGCTCGGAAATAGATATAATCGTCATATCGCCGAATTTCATACCCGTGAAAAATGGGCCAAAAAGTATCTTGATTGTATCGAAAATATCTGATTTTTTTATAATTCTCCCCTTTATTTTTTCCTTATTTGATTTATATTTAACCGGTTATATGATCGATATACTGGCAGAAGGTGCGAAGGTCAGGTTGCTTCAATGTTTTATACTGTTTTGCATTTAGTGAAACAACTTCTCAGGCAGGCTAATAAAATTCCCATGCATTTATTATCACAAAATACTGCAAAATACAAAATAATACCGATAAACTTTAAAGTCAATTCACATTATAACTAAAAAGTGGAGTCATCTGTGGAAGAGTTGATATATCTTGATAATGCCGCGACCTCCTGGCCGAAACCGGATGAGGTTTACGATTTCATGGTCAAATTTTACCGGGATTGCGGTGTTAATCCTGGCCGGAGTGGTTTTGACAAAGCGATCGAAGCCGGTAATATCCTTGAGGATTTACGCGCCCGCCTGACCCGATTTTTTGGCGGCGATACCTCCAACCCCGAACGACTGTGCTTTGGATACAACGCCACGGATGCTCTTAACTTGATTATCCAGGGTCTTTTATCACCGGGCGACCATATCGTCTCCACCAATGTCGAGCACAACTCGGTAATCAGACCCATTAATCATCTGGTCCGCGACCACGGTGTCGAGGTTACCTGGATTCCTTTTGACAAAGACGGATTCGTTGACCCTGATGACATCAAAAAAGCCGTTAAAGCTAATACCCGGCTGGTGATTGTCAACCATGGTTCCAACGTTATCGGGACGATTCAGCCGGTGGCGGCGATAGGGAAAATATGCCGCGAGCTGGGAGTGACTTTCGCCATCGACTGCAGCCAGACCGCCGGAGTGGTGCCGATTGATATGCAGGAGATGAATGTCGACGTCCTGGCGTTCACCGGGCATAAATCACTGCTCGGGGCCACCGGTATCGGCGGCCTGTGTGTTAGAAAACACCTGGATATCCGCCAGACCCGAAGCGGCGGTACCGGCGTGCGCTCGGCTTACCCGTATCATCTCGAGGAATATCCCTTCCGGATGGAGTTCGGTACGCCCAATATGGTCGGTGTGGCCTCGCTGTGGAAAGCCCAGGAATGGATTCAGAAACAGGGGGGTATCGATAAAATCTACGCTCACGAAATGAAATTAGCCCGAAAACTGGTGGCCGGTTTTAAAAATATCGACGGTGTGACATTTTACTGTTGCGACAGCATGGAAAATCATCTTTCAACCGTGACGATAAATGTCGCGGGATTGGAAGCGGGCGATGTCGGGATAATGCTTGATGTCGATTTTGGCATCGCCACCCGAACCGGGTTGCACTGCGCCCCCCTGGTGCACCAGCAGCTGGGGATTGACAAAATTCACGGCGGGGTGCGTTTTTCAATCGGGGCGTTTAACACCGAACAACATATTGACAAGGCGATTAAGGCTATTGCCGAAATTTCCGAACGCGCCAGGCAAATGAAACAAACCCGCCTGCAGTCCAGCAAGTAGGCATTAAGTCGTTTATAAGAATTTTTTGTAGGTTACCTGGTGGCCCACAGCTTGCTGTGGGTACTATTAAAGATGAAGGGATCCCACACCAAGGTGTGGGCCACCTAATCCCAAATGAGTAAGTTATTAATAATCTGTTTCTTATTGCTTATCTTCGTAATTATTTGTTGCGAAGGACCAGTAAAGGTAGGTCGGGTTCCGAATGGAACACCGTGGAATGAGAAACCCGACAAGTTAAGTATAATTATGGAAGTAAGTACGGAAAGAACAAATATGTCGGGTTTTTTATCCGCCCCAGGCGAATTCAGAACCCGACCTACGAGAACTGATTTGGTCTCGGCGGCGTTACGCCAGGCGCTCTGTCAGCGCCATCCGGAGCCTGGGATTATGCACCATAGTGATCGGGACGGTTTATATGCCTGTGCCGCTTATCAGGAATTGCTGGTCGAAAAGGTTTCATCGTCAGCAATAGCCGCAAGGGTAATTGTTATGATAATGCCTGTGTCGAATCTTTTTTTGCCCGGCTGAAGACGGAATGGATGTATCCGGGAAGATTTGTCAATCGAGCTCAGGCAGAGCTTGACATATTCAGATATGTGGAGGTATTTTACAATCGAGTCCGTTGTCATTCTACGCTGAACTATCTCAGCCCGGTTGACTTCGAACTCCTTAACCAACAACCTTAACTAAGTGTCCGTTTTTTTGGGGCAAGATCAAAGCCTTGAGCTTTTTGTTGTGTCAGTTCCTGCTCGCCGAAGGCGAGTGTGAACTGACACTTTTATGTAGTATTTTTGTAGGTCTGTGGGCGGCACATGTCCACATGTGCCCTAACGCCCGGCAGATGTGGACATATGACAGTCATTGTAGGTCAAGCCAACTTGGGGCTTGCCTCTAAACTTGAAAAGAGCCTTCCTCGACACCCCAAATCGATTCAGTATTAGCAGGGCGCAACCCTTTAGTGGTTGTACCTATTTTATTAATTTGTAAAAAATAACTGGCGGAGTCGCTAAAGGATTCTGCCCTTCACTAAGGCCGCTATGGCAGGGGATGGTATGCCGCCAGTCCTTCCGGTGGAAGCTGAGCTTTATTCATGCGAATGATGGAAAATCCCAGCGTGGACTTTATTACCTCTTCTCTAAGTTTCCACAGGGAAGACATGATTCTCAATTCAATATCATGCTCTAACAATGCAGACAGGATATTATTAATCTTTATCATGGCAAGGGGAATAACCGGCTGGCGTGAAATCCAGTAACCAGCAACTTCGTCCACCAGAGTGAAGCCTGCAGGATTGAATTCGTACCTGTACAAACATTGTTTTTGGACCTCGGGCAACCAAATCGATTCTATGGCCACTACCCTTCTGGCAGACGTTCCGCCCATTAACCGCTTTATATCCCCGGGGCTGCTTTCCGGCTTTACAAAAAAGGTTACTCGCGGACAATCTCGCGGGAGTAGATAATTGGGTAAATGCTCATAATCAATAGCCCAGACCATCAATCCTTCTTGCCGGGCACTCCGATGTAAGGCGGATTGAGGGTCAAATCGTTTGATCCCCGGATTATCACTAATATGGAATAATCTGACATTCATTGTCTATGTCTCCCCGATGAACGACAAATGAAGAGGTGCCATTCCCAGTTTTTCGTATAACCTGACAGCTGCCTGATTGGTAACAGCCGTGTAAAAGGTGTAATACTTGATTCCATGTTCTCGGAAGAAAAGGTTTGCTTCATTTAAAATTCTTGTGGCGATTCCGCAGCGTCGATATTCTTTCTTTATCATCAGAGCTGAAATGACACCGACTTTTTTGATTTTATAGAAACGCGGCTGCTCCCGGATGGTAATAGAGGAATAACCCACAATTGTGTTATCAATTAAGGCAATGATAGTAGCACAAGAACTTGACTGTACGGATTCCTGAAAACGGCCAATAATGTCGGAGTAGGACAGGTTGTCGGTATCAAAGAACTCCTTATGGTGAGATTGGTATTCAGCGAAAAATTCCCTGCATAACTCCAAAACGGGCGTCAAATCATCTTCAGGGCGCAATTTCCGTACTACTACCATTTCTTCACCTTAGTATGCAATCTGGTCTTACCCTTAAAATTGGATCCATAGTTAAGATAGAGTCCCGGCTTGTTCGAAGTCAACTGGATTTTACAACCCCATACCTCGTAGGGCAGTTAAGTATAATTATGGAAGTAAGTACGGAAAGAACAAATATGTCGGGTTTTTCATCCGCCCCAGGCGAATTCAGAACCCGACCTACGAGAACTTTTATAAATTATCGTTTGATGATATTGCCATTAGCAAAAAGATGATTCTGCTTAAATAATTGGGTATGGTATAAGGGCTTTACCCCTGACAGCTTTCAAACGACAGGTCACACCCTCCTTCATTAAGTTATTCCTAACATACCCCACAAAATGAAAATCTAAAGGAACAATTTAGGTTTTATTTTGTTTTTATTAATGTAAAATTCTTAATCTTTTGGAAATATTACCCGGATGGAGTTCGGACGTTCATGTTTGATACAGCCTCTCTTCTTATTTTCATGAGTGTGAACTTTATCGTTTTAGTCACACCGGGACCAGCCATACTTTATACTGTAACCAGAACTATTGACCAGGGACGCAAAGCCGGCCTTCTATCTGTTTACGGTCTGGCATTGGGAACATTACCCCACGCTCTGGCAGTAGCTTTCGGTATTGCGGGAATCCTGGCATCATCGGTCATAGCTTTTAATGTCTTAAAATACCTTGGTGCAATATATCTGATATATATGGGTATTTGTAAACTCAGGCATAAAAAACTACCTCAGCTAACAACAACAGCAACTCTAAAGTCGGTAAAGCAGCTTTTTTTGAAAGTTTTGTAGTTGGGGTATTAAATCCCAAAGCCATTCTTTTCTTCCTAGCTTTTCTGCCGCAGTTCATTGACCCATCCCGAGGTCAGCCTTTTGTTCAAATTTTAGTGTTATGGTTCATTTCTCAGGTAATGGCTGTCATTGTCGGTAGCGCTTATGCTCTGATGGCTTGCTGGTTTAGAGGCTGGTTTATCAAGCCCAAGGCACAATCTCGAACCGGAGACTATATGTCAGCCGGTATTTATATCGGCTTGGGAGTTGCCGCAGCTCTGTCCGGTTCAAAAGGGAAATAATATTATCAGGCGGCAAATGTCTACTTTTGCCCTGGTATTATTAGCCTGTTCATATTTTGAACAGATTACACAAAAACAAACCGTTAAACGTCCCTTATAAGTGCAAGTCATTGTAGGTCAAGCCGTCTCGGGGCTTGACCAATATTCTTATCCGCTGTCAGAAATCTTTTCCTGATATAATCAATACAGCCGTTCTCTTTTGGCCAGAAAACCATAGAGGGCTTTATCGAAGGGCATGGCGGTGTCTATCGGATGATAATCGATATTCGACTGGCGGCAGGCCAGCGCAATCTCGCCGGCAAATTCTTTTGCCAGTTTCGCAAAATCTTTTTTAATCTGGAAAGGCAGGGTCGTCATTTCCTCCCCCGTTTCCATATCCTTGAACACCGCCTCGGCACCGAAAGCGAAATCGCGTTCACGCGGGTCGAGAATGTGAAACAAAATCACCTCGTGGCCATTGTAACGGAAATGGCGAAGACCGGATATTATTTTCGAGGGTTCATCGAGCAGATCCGACATTATTATCACCAGTCCGCGGCGTTTGATGCGCTCCGCCATCTCGTGCAGAGCCACCGCGATATCGGTTTTTTCCGAGGGCGTCTGGTCGGCGATTTCTTTCAGGAGCACATGCAGATGACCCGCTTTTGACCGCGGCGGAATATAGCGGCGGATTTTATCATCGAACGCCACCAGCCCGACCGCATCGCGCTGATGCAGCATCATGTACGACAACGCCCCTGACAGAAGTCCGGCGTAATCGAGTTTGGTCAGCCGCTGACCCGAATGATACGCCATCGAACGGGAACAGTCCAGAAGCAAGTAGCCTTTTAAATTGGTTTCTTCTTCGTACTTCTTGATATAATAGCGGTCGGTTTTGGCGAACACTTTCCAGTCGATAGCCCGGATATTGTCGCCGGGCATATACTGCCGGTGTTCGGCAAACTCCACCGAAAAACCATGATAGGGTGATTTATGCATTCCGGCGATAAATCCCTCGACCACCATCCGCGCCCGCAGTTCCATCCCTTTGAGTTTCGAGACGATATCGGGTTGTAAATATTTACGATAATCAGCCGCCATCTTATAAGTCGGGTTTCCTTCCCAGATCAAGAAAGATTAAAGCCGCCATGGCGACAATACACAGCAATATAGCGGCGCCGCTGATAAAAAGAAAGATTTCGAACAGTTCGCCATAGCCTGCCCCGGCCAGGCCGACCAGGTGCAGAAGCACTGCCGGGCCGAATATCCAGTATATCGTTTTTTTTAAGCCCGCGGATACTGTCGTGAACAGGAAAACCAGCCCGATAGCGAAGAAAAGCAGAGTCTGGCCGTTGATATGAACATGCGCCAGTTTGGCGTTTTCCTCAAAATCCGCCGTCTCGCCGTTTTCGCCGTATTCTTCCTCGTCATTCAAAAAAGCTTCATGCTCGGCGGTCATTTCCGAATCCTTCCGGCGAAATTTCTCCAGATTGGAAATACTGTCCACATGTACTTCGCGACCGGCAAAGGTACTGTCCCAGATGGGTGCCAGTACGGCATCGGAGTCTTCGGCCAGAAGAGCCGCGTCCTCCTGGCGGGCGGCGTCTTTAATTGCCTCGTCCTCGCCGGTGTCCTCGTCGTCGTCCCAGGGCTGTTCGTTGTAACTGTTGTCATAATGTTCCTCCAGCTCGACAACTTTATCGAGGTAAACCACGAAAGCCGCCCACCCCGCAACCGCCAGCATGAGCAGGGTAAACAGCCCGACAAACAGCTTGCCGTACCCGGGCAGATTGTTCAAACGAAACTTATCCGGCATAATCCCCTCCAGAAGATATAGGTAGAGCTTTAAGCTCCTTTTTCCCTGACGTTTTTCAAAATACGTTTTATGATTTCCAGCGTGTCCACACCGTCGGCTTCGGCGTTGAACGAGGTCACGATACGGTGCCGCAAAACCGGGAAAGCCGCCATCCGGACATCATCCGGTCCCGGGGTAGGACGGCCTTCTAGGATGGCTTTGGTCTTAGCCGCCAGGATCAAATACTGCGAGGCGCGCGGGCCGGCGCCCCAGTTAACCCAGTTTTTGACAAAATCAAGGGCGTTTTCCTCGCGGGGGCGGGTCGCCCGCACCAGGTTGACAGCATACTCGACCAGGTGGTCCGAGACCGGCACCCGCCGCACAAGTTTCTGAAAGCCGACAATCTCCGCCGCTGAGAGAATCTTCTCAAGCCGGTAATCGAGCACCGCAGTAGTGGCTTTGACAATATCCTGCTCTTCCGAGGACGAGGGATAATCGACATAAACGTTGAACATGAAACGGTCCAGCTGGGCCTCGGGAAGCGGATAGGTTCCCTCCTGCTCGATCGGGTTCTGGGTGGCCAGGACAAAAAACGGTTCTTCGAGCTTGTACGTCTGCCCGGCCGCGGTGACCTCGTGCTCCTGCATCGCCTGAAGCAAGGCCGCCTGTGTTTTGGGGGGAGTGCGATTGATTTCATCCGCCAGAATAATATTGGCGAATACCGGGCCTTTGACAAAACGAAAAGCCCGCTGCCCGGCCTCATGGTTGGCGTCGATTATTTCCGTGCCAGTGATATCGGAGGGCATCAGGTCCGGGGTAAACTGAATGCGATTGAATTTTAAATCCAGAACCTGCGACAGGGTGGATATCAACAACGTTTTAGCCAGGCCGGGTACCCCGACCAAAAGACAATGACCCGAAGATAGCAGGGTAATCAGAAGTTGCTCTATAACCTCATGTTGACCAATTATGACTTTGCCAATTTCACTTTTTATCTTTTCATAGGTGGTATGCAGATTCTCCACCGCCTTTAAATCCGACCTGGTTTCATCCGAGGGCATTCATTCCTCCAGTTGCAATAATAGTTAACCTGACAATTAAAACTTATACAATCCTATCGTTAAATATGTCAGGTCTCAGGATAATATTTATCTTATTGAAAATCAATATCCTATAATTTTGGTTCTTATCAGAAAATAAGTTGTTTTTATTATCCAAGGACTTCCAAAATAAAGGGATTGACTTTTTATAAAACAACAGCCAATCCCATTCCGATGTTAAGTAGTTGTTTGCTAAGAACTAAAATCCATATGATATAACCTATTACTTGATATAAGCAACTTAACTGACAATGCTATAAAAAGTTAAATTCAGGGTTATTATGTGGATAAACAACCATGAATGTCAGTTATAGTCCAACATTATCGTGTTGTTAAACAATAGGTTATAGCTTTGTCCACAAAAATCGATACTTTTCCACAAATGCCGTATGGTTGTGAATTATTTTTTCTTGTCGTCGAAAAGAACCTTTTCTTTGGTTTCAGGTTTTTCCGGGGGCAAGAATCCCAAATCCGGTTGCCCGCCCTTCATATTGCAGGCGCCGCAAAAAACCGCTCCCTGTTCGATAACCAGCGACTTGGTTTTAATATCGCCTTCCATTTCGCATTTGGCCTGCAATTCGATTTTTTCTTTGGTAACCACATTACCGATCATGTGACCGGCAATTACCGCGGTATTGGCTTCGATGTCCGCTTCTACCAGACCGGTGACACCAATCGTTACACAGTCGGAGCAGAGGATCTTTCCCTTGATGGTACCATCGACCCGCAGCGCTCCCTTAACGTCAAGGGTGCCGGTAATGATGGTATCCTTACCGATGATGGTATTCATTAAACCGTTCACCTCGCTATTGATAGTTTTTTTCATCATACGGATTATCCATAGGATTTACTGGTTTATTGTTAATTCTTATTTCATAATGCAAATGCGGTGCGGTGGATTTACCGGTATTGCCGGACAATGCAATGCGGCTGCCCACCAGTATCTTCTGGCCCATCTGAACCAGGTTTTTTTCATTATGTCCATATATGGTCGTCACGCTGTCGTTGTGTTTGATTACC
The DNA here is from genome assembly GCA_028715215.1 of Candidatus Zixiibacteriota bacterium. Classification (GTDB taxonomy): domain Bacteria; phylum Zixibacteria; class MSB-5A5; order GN15; family FEB-12; genus JAFGNW01. The sequence goes on along the minus strand of JAQUSF010000008.1, from coordinate 15,219 downwards.
ACCATATTGCCATAAGTGGAATCAAATTCACAATATACCACCTGGCCGGACCCGGTGGCCAGTACCGGCGTGCCGACAGCACAGGCAATATCCACTCCCGGATGGTAGTGGTCGCTGTCATCAACCACAAACTCCTGGCTGATAAAACCCTGCAAAGGCAGACCGACCGGCAGGCTGAAATCCGTGCCCGTCGGACGGTCAATCACCGCCAGGCCGGTTTTGTCAAGTTCGGCGAAAATGGTGGAGTCATCCGGAAGGTCCGGGAATTCGTAATCAATACCGGCCAGCGTTGCCATCCGGCTGACCACTTCCCTGGCCTGCATAAGATTCTGCTCCAGCAGTTCGACTTTGTAACGGTACCTTCGCAAAGCCTCGTTTTCCTCTTCCAGCTGTTCAGTCAAAGCCGCCCGGGAGAGCATCCGGCCGTAAAAAATAAAAAAAAGAATAATCCCGACAATTAAGACAATAAAAGCGCCGACGAGCAGTTTTAACAACCATTGCCTTATGCGCCAGCCCCGGCGGCTCTCAGTCCCTTCGGGGACCAGCATTATCGTCACATAGCGGCTTTTACGTTCCATAACTATTTTTTCAGACTCTGAAATATTTCCAGCAGTCTTTCCAGGTCCTCATTGCCGTAGTATTCAATTTCAATTTTTCCGCGTTTGAGACCGGGAGTGATTTTCACCGCGGTACCCAAAAGCTGTTTCAAATAGTTTTCAATTTCCATCAGCTCCGGCAATTTCTTTTTCGGGACCAGGCGTCTTTTTTTCTGATGCCGGACTGCCTTTTCCACCTGGCGCACCGAAAGCGTATGGTTAATTATACTATCGGCCATTGCGAGCATTTCTTTCTCCGAAGTCATCGTCAAAATTGCCCGGGCATGGCCCTCGGTCAACCGGCTGTCGCGAACGAGATCCTGCACCGACTCGGGCAGATTCAGAAGCCGCAACTGGTTAGCCACGGCCGCGCGGCTCTTGCCGAGTCTTGAGGCCAGGTCGTTCTGGGTCAAATGACACTGGTCAATCAGGCGGCGATAAGCCTCAGCCAGTTCCAGCGGGTTGAGGTTTTCACGCTGGATATTCTCCACCAGCGCCATCTCCAGCATGCGGGTATTATCGATTTCTTCCAGAATCACCACCGGCACTTTTTCCAGCCCGGCCATCCGGGCGGCGCGGAAACGACGTTCGCCGGCGATAACAGCGTAACCGCCGTCGCTTTTTTTCACCACCAGCGGCTGCATGATGCCGTTGATTTTGAAGGAATCGGCCAGTTCCCGAAGACGTTCCTCGTTGAAATCCCGCCGCGGCTGCATCGGGTTGGCCCTAATCTGGTCAAGCGGTACCATTTTGTAATTAACGGCTTCACCCGGCGAAGTTTCATCACCGGGAATCAGGGCGCCCAGGCCCTTGCCCAAAACCAGTTTGCTCATTGTGCCATTACCTCTTTTGTCAGGGACATGTAGTTCTCCGCCCCGGTGGACAGAATATCATATAGAATAATCGGTTTGCCGAACGACGGCGCCTCCGACAGGCGCACGTTGCGGGCAATGACCGTCCGGTAAACCTTGTTCTCGAAATATTTCCGCACCTCCTCGGATACCTGCCGGGACAGGTTAAGGCGGCTGTCGAACATGGTCAGGAGCACACCCTCGATCTTGAGTTCCCGGTTAAGATGCTGCTGAACCAGCTTGACGGTGTTCATCAACTGGCTCAAACCTTCCAGGGCATAATATTCGCACTGGATGGGAATAATAATCGAACCGGCGGCGGTGAGGGTGTTGATGGTCAGCAGGCCAAGCGAGGGCGGGCAATCGATGATAATATAGTCATAGTTATCCACTATCGGGGCCAGACTGCTTTTCAGGCGTGTCTCCCGCGAAAGCATCCCCACCAGCTCCACCTCGGCGCCGACCAGGGAAATCGACGACGGTACGATATTGAGAAAGCCGAGCTCGGTGGGCCGGATGACCGCGCTGAGATTTTTCCGCCCGATCAGGACATCGTAGATGGACGACTCTATTTTATGCTTGTCGAAACCAACCCCGCTGGTGGAGTTGGCCTGCGGGTCCATATCGACCAGCAGGGTTTTTTTCTCAGCCGCCGCCAGACAGGAGCTTAAATTGACGGCGGTGGTGGTTTTCCCCACCCCGCCTTTCTGGTTGACGATCGCAATTACTTTTCCCAAACGACACTCCTTGTCATATCATTTTCCAGGTGCCACCATTTTATATGGTCGCTATAGCGGAAGCAACTAAAATTAGAAATATATTTTTATTTTTTTTGATACAGGGTAAGACTTTTAACAACAGCATCTTCGGTTGACGAATATTGGAAGGTTCGGGAGAGATTTTTATAAGTTTCCAGCTCGGTCGGAGCATAATAAACGAAAAAACCACCCAACGAAAGATTGATAAATATTTTTTTCAAAAGGGCGTCGGTCAGTTTTATATAGCGCAGGGTAATCAGGTTGAAGGTTTTATCGAAAACCGCCTCTTCAAAATTTTTTGCTACAACCCGAGCATGCAACTGCAGTTTTTTTACTATTCTTTCCAGCGCGACAGCTTTCTTGACCGTTCTTTCCACTAATGCAGCGGCTGTCACCTTGTGGGCCAGAAGGAGCGGGACAGCCGGCAATCCGCCGCCGGAACCGATATCAAGGTACCTGTCGGCGATAAAATCAGGATGCACCCGCTCAATGATTTCACAGGGCAACAACGATTCGGCGGCCAGACGTTTTAAATCGGAAGGCGATGTTTCACGTGAAACAAGATTGACTTTTTCGTTTTCCTCCATCAATAATAGGAAATATTCATCTAATCTTTTGTCCGGGTCGTAAACCTTTAAAACCCGCTCAATGTCATACCTTATGTTATTATCATTCAACAAAATTACTTCCTGTCTCCCTTATGCTTTTTTAGCATTACCGATAGCACGGCGATATCGCCGGGGGTAACGCCTTCCAGTCGGGAAGCTTGACCTAAAGAAACCGGCCGATAACGCCTAAGCTTTTCCCGAGCTTCTATCCTGACCCCTTTTAAAGAAGCAAAGGGAAAGTCATCAGGTATCTTTTCGCTCTCGAGTTTCTTAAATTTTTCAATCTCCCGGGCCTGTTTATCAATATAGCCCTGATAGCGGATAAAAATTGCCGCCCTCTGGAGTACTTCGGGATTAGCTGAAAAAGAACCATTATGTTTTTCAATCAAGGGAAGAAGTGTTTCAATATCTATTCCCGGCATTTTTAACAGGTTTTTTAAATTGACCGTTCGGGAACGGCTGAACCGTTCTTTAAATCCTTCCAGGGTATTTACACTGAGAGTGATTTTGCCAAGGTGTTTTATCTCTTCCAGGGTATTTTTCTGCAACTCCTTAAACGAGTTATAGTGCTGAGTCTCAATTAGTTTGTATTTTTGGGCGTACTCAAACAGGCGGTCGCGAGCGTTATCTTCTCGCAATGTCAGCCGGTACTCAGCCCGTGATGTAAACATCCGATACGGTTCCGTGGTCGAGCGCGTCACGAGGTCATCGACCATCACACCGATATAAGCCTCGGAACGGTCCAGTATAAAAGAAGGTTCTTTTTCAAGATATAAAACGGCATTTATACCCGCCATAATCCCCTGGGCGGCGGCTTCCTCGTAGCCTGAGGTCCCGTTTATCTGACCGGCAAAAAATAAACCCGGAAGTCGCTTCGATTCCAGTGACGGTTTCAACTGGTAAGCCGGGCAATAATCATATTCAATGGCATAGCCCGGTCGGGTTACCTTGACATCTTCCAGCCCAACTATGGTTTTTACCGCTTTTATCTGAATATCTTCAGGAAGAGCGGTGGAAAAACCATTGGGATAAATTTCATTGGTGCCGTTGCCCTCGGGTTCAAGGAAAATATGATGTGTATCCTTATCCGCAAAGCGGAAAAATTTATCTTCTATAGAGGGGCAATATCTTGGACCCGTTGAACTTATCTGGCCGGAAAAAATCGGCGACCGCTTGTGGTGAGCTATTATCAACGCTTTGGTGGCGGCTGTGGTATGAGTCAAATAGCAGGGGGTTTGTTCAAACTCGCGATATAATGAACGATAAGAGAAAAACGGTATAGGCACCTCTCCGGGTTGCAGCTCGCATTTATCCCAATCGATGGTATCACCGTCAAGGCGTGGCGGCGTCCCGGTTTTCAACCGACCAACTTCAAAACCCAGCTTTCTTAATGAATCTGAAAGCTGATAAGCGGCTTTTTCCCCCATTCTTCCGGAGGGGATTTTTGTTTCACCAATATGTATCAGCCCGCCTAAAAAGGTTCCGGTGGCGAGAATCACCGCCGGGGCTGTGAGAATCTGACCGTCTTCGGTTTTTATTCCGGCTGTCCGACCGTTTTCAGTGAGAACTTCACCGGCAATTGCTTCGATAACTGTTAAATTTCGCTGGTTGGCCACAAAATCCGAGATAAAACGGGTATAGGCTCTCCGGTCGGCCTGGGCACGGGTGGACCAGACTGCCGGACCACGGGAAAGATTCAATCTACGAAACTGAATTCCGGTAACGTCAATAGCTACCCCCATTATCCCACCCAGGGCATCTACTTCCTTGACCAGCTGTGACTTCCCGATACCGCCGATCGCCGGGTTGCAGGACATGAGGGCCAGTTTGGCGGCATCCATACTAACCAGAGCTACCTTCCGGTTCATCCGCACCCCGGCCAGAGCCGCCTCAACCCCGGCATGGCCGCCGCCTACAACAATTATGTCAAAGTCTTTGCCTGTCATTATGCAAAGATACGGTCAATTGACTGTTTCATGTGAAACATATTTAAAATTACAGGTTATTATTCCGGCACTTTTTTTAACCCGGATAAATAATATGTCCATTAATTACTTACCAATACAAAACCGGGCGAAAATTTCGTCAAGTATTTGTTCATTATACACTTTTCCAGTTATTTCATCAATAGCCCTGGTGGCCTGATTCAAATCGAAAGCTGTAAATTCCGGAGATTCATCTTCTACTAGTTTCATGCGAGCACTTTTTACATGTTCAATTGCCTGTTCAAGTTTCTGTTTATGTCGGGCTGAGGTCACTACTACTCCTGAAGTTAAATCAGGCATTTTTTTATTTATATTTTTTATCAGGTTGCTTTTTAGTTTTTTTAAACCAGAGCCATCAAGACAGGAAACAGGTATTATACCGGGATACGCTCGAAGGTCTTTTTTAAATTCTTTTACCAGGTCTATCTTATTGCCTATTAACATGATAAGTTTTCCGTCGAGATATTTTAAATCATCTTCAAGGCGACTTTTCCAGCCCCGGCTTGAGAGGTCTACCAGCCAGAGTATCAAATCAGCATCTTTAAATATTTTTAATGCTTTTTCCCGGCCACTTTTCTCCACGGTGCTCCCGCCCACACGAATACCGGCGGTATCGATTAAATTGACAGCAATCCCACCGAGGTCGAGCCATTCGGAAAGGTAATCTCGGGTGGTACCTGCTGTGGCTGTTACCAGAGCGCGTTCCTGTCGCAGAAGGCGGTTAAAAAGTGAGGATTTACCGGCATTGGGACGGCCGCCGATGGCTACCTGGTAGCCTTCCTTGATTATTTTCCCGCCGGTGTAAGTAATTGCCAGTTCATTTAGTTTAGCGAGAATATCATCGATTGCTCCCAGCAGTTCTGACCGTTCGGGAGCCACGATTTCTTCATCGGGAAAATCAATGGAGGCTTCGAGGTCGGCGATAATTTTTATTAAGTCGTTGCGCAGGTTCTCAATATGGCGGGCAAAAGTCCCCAGAAGATGTTCCCGTGAAACTTTCAGCGATACCTCGGTACTGGCGGCAACCATATCAGCCACGGCTTCGGCGCGGGTCAAGTCAATGCGGCCGTTGAGGAAAGCCAGCCTGGTAAATTCACCCGGTTCAGCCGGGCGAGCACCGGCTCTGACCAGTTCATCAAGAATCACCCGGACCACCCGGCATCCGCCATGACAGAAAATCTCTGCCTGCTCCAGACCGGTGTACGACTCGCCTTCGGGCATATACACCGCCGTGATTTCATCGATTATCCCGCCTTCGGTGGATTGAAAGAATCCATAACGCAGTAAAAATGGACTAAATTTAATTTTTTTGGCGTGAGCCGGCTGGAAAAATCGCAATAACAATGCCAGGCTCTTTTTTCCGGCCAGGCGCAAAGCGGCAATCCCGCCCTCACCGGGCGGGGTGATAACGGCGACGATGGTGTCGTCGTCGCTCGAAATCTTTTTCCCCGGGTGCAACATGGCATATGATCAGGCGGTTTGTATTTCGAGATTTTTCTTCCGTTTAAAAAGAAAATAATCAATCAAAGAGAAAGCCGAAAAACAGGTCCAGTAGAGGACCAGCCCGGCGGCGAATTTATAAAATATAAAACCCATGAAAAGGGGCATGATGTACAACAGCGCCTTGTTTTGCTGGGTGCTCGGCATAGTCAGCTTTTGAGAAATAAACTGCGTCGCGACCATCAGCAACACCAGGATAATATACGGGTCAGTGAAACTCTGGGCACCACGCGAAAGGTCGTTGATGAACCAGATAAAGGGAGCGTCGCGTAGAAGTATCGTCGAGCGGAAAACCGAGAAAAGGGCAAAAAACAACGGCATTTGAAGAAGGATCGGCAGGCACCCGGACATGGGGTTTACGCCATGTTTCTTATAAAGTTTCATCATCTCCTGATTCAACGCCTGGGGGTCCTTCTTGTGCTTCTTTTTCAGCTCTTCGATTTTTGGTTGAAGCTCTTTCATGGCGTTCATCGATTTGAAAGACTTCATCGACAATGGCAACGTGATAAACTTGACCAGCAGGGCAAAGATTATTATAACCATTCCGTAATTGGGAATAACCGCGTACATTCTCGGCAGAATCCACATGACGGCAATGGCAAACGGTTTAATTATCCAGCCGACAACCGGGGTGGTCCCGATATCGAGCATATCCTCAAGGTCCACGTCATATTCGGACATCAGGGGGTAATCCAGCGGCCCTACAAAAACCGTAAAGGTATCCGCAAATGAGGACACCGTGGCAAAAGGCATATCCAGCCCGACAGTCAACTGGCGCTTTTCGATTTTACCATCAGGTGTGTTAATTTTTGTTTTAAAACCGCGTCCGAAGACGCCATCGGCCTCGCGATTGAGGGGAATCATAACCGCCGCAAAATACTTCGAGCGCACCCCCCCCCAGGTAGTATAACCGGACAGGCTCTGATTCAACCGGTCGTCCTTGAAATCATCGAGTTTCTCGCGTGAACCGGACATCATCGCCACTACTTCCATAGACTGGTAATCCTCGGCGATATTAGGTTCGGTAACATCGAGGGGATTCTCCCAGACCAGATTATACAAGCGTTCGAAGCCAAATTTTTCGCGCCCGTATACTTCAAAAGCCAGATTATAGTGGTAATCGTCAGGGAAGAAGGTCAATCGGCGGACAATTCGGGCACCATCGCCGCGGTCATAAGTATAAGTAACGGTAACCGGTTGTGTCCGAGCATCATAACGACCAGCCGCCAGGGATGAATTAAAAGGTAGGCGAGAAGTGTTAAAGGTTCCGCCTCCAAAAACGGCATCTATTGCCGGGGTACCGGCTTCGGGGATCATCTCAATACGCTCCCCGGTACGATAAAAATATTCCTTTAAAAGGATTGAAACCGGTCCTCCGCCCAGACTGGTCAAGGTGACCAGGTATTTATTAGTTTCAACAGTGATGGTATCAGCGGGCAGGGAATCAGGAATAATTTGTTCAAGGGAAATTGTTGTCGGCTCACTAAAATCATTAAGTTGTTGTGGTGCTTGTTGTTGTGGTTGGGTGTCGGTATATTGTAAGGTGGTATCAGAAATTTCAGTGGGAGCTGGTTCGGGTTTTGGTTTGGGTGTCATGCCAAGATAGTCCATCAGTGGCCAGTAGGCAATTACAATGACAATCAACAATATTACCAGAGGTATGGTTTTTTTATCCAAATTTTTTTCCTTGGTAGAAATTACCGATTAAGTTAAATCCAATATATTAAGTTGTTATTTGACAGGGTCATAGCCACCGTCATGCCAGGGGTGACAGCGAAAAACACGCTTAATTGCCAGCCACGTACCTTTGACTGCTCCGTATTTACGCAGAGCCTCCTCGGCGTAATGCGAGCAGGTAGGGTAAAAGCGACAGCTGTTACCAATGACCGGGGAGAGCGTATAGCGATAGACCAGGATTAAAAAAAGCAAGGGATAAGTCAGCAGGTTGACCCGCTCATTCTTCATTGATTTTTTCGAACACCCGACCGACATCGGCATTTATCTCATTAAAATCCTTTTTACTGGCCTGAATTCCGGGCAGGACAGCGATTTTGCCGGTTTTATTCAGGCGACTTCGGTTAAGCCGCAGAGCCTCACGAAAAAGTCGTTTGAGGCGGTTCCTTTCGACAGCGGTGCCGGTTTGTCGCGATAGCAAGATGCCGTATTTAAAGTCGTCGGAGGGTTCCCAGACGAGGGTAAAATAATTCCCCGGGAACCGTTTACCGTTTTTTAGAAGGGCGCCAATTTCGGTACGACTTTTCAGGCTCAGGCCACGGGGGAGTTTATTTTTTCCGGCCAACTCTAACCGTAAGTCTTTTTCTACCTTTAGCCCGCCGGCTGGCCAGGACTTTGCGACCGCCTTTGGTTTTCATTCTATGCCGGAAGCCATGGTCGTTGATCATCTTCCGGTTCGATGGCTGATAAGTTCTTTTCATTTTCCTAACTACCTAAAATATAAACAAGCCATCAAATATACTTAAAAATAATACTTCGTCAAGACATTAATATTCAGATAGGGAGGAGGGAGGGGGCAGGAGTTAGGCCAGAAAGTAGTATAGGGTAGAAGTAGGTTTTTTTGCGCCGTTAGGAATCCTTTCCTGACAGGTTTCCTCGTTCCCACGCTCCGCGTGGGAACGCAATTCTGAACGCTCTGTGTTCACAATCTTATTACCAATCCATTCTTACTTCTAATTCTGACTCCAAATTATTGTAATTCCTCGCGCTGGAATAAATCCAATGAGCCGGTTCTTTAACATATCCCTTCTTTACTGGATTATTATGAATATATTCGACTTTTTGTTTCATCTTATCAATGCTGTCAATCTGAACCGGATGAATTCCTTCCTGCCATAATTGAAAATCCCTGTCTTTTTTATGTTGTAACTTGAAAAATCCTAAGAGTTTTAAAATATCTTGGTGATTAGACTCCTTGAAATAATCAATAATTTGTCGAGCAGTAAAGGACTTAAATTTCGATATTATTTCTTGTACATCATCAACCTGAATAACCATATGCATATGGTTTTCCATAATGACATAAGCATATAGAACCATCTTTTTATTTCTTTGGAGGTATTTAATGGAATCTACTACTATATCTCTGATTTTCTTAATTCCAAGGATTGGTAACCATTGAATAATAGTTATCGTGACGAAATAGGGGTATTTGTTATTATAAATTTTATATCTATCTCTGTTCATATCTTTATTAATTGACGCAGAGCGTCAAAAACTGCATTCCAACGCAGAGCGTTGGAACGAGGGAAAACCCTTGACACCTCATATAAAAATTACTATGTTATGGTAGTAAAGAATGTCCTTATATGGAATCTAGGGAGACTATCCGAAGAAGTTAATTTACCACATCACGATTGAGTCATAATATATTAAGGGAGGTTTATCATGAAAAGAATATTTGTCCTCTCAGTTGTTTTTATAATTATGCTCAGTTTCTGGGCTGCCGGGGAGGAAGCCAGAGTTAGAGTTGAATGTGTGCAGGGTTTAAAGCCAGGGACTACGGACACCGTCTTCGCTGGACAGCAATTACGTTTTGATTTTACTTATATTAACGGCTATGATGCCGCTCAATATTTCTCTAATTGTTATTCATTAAGTTCCCCGGATAGTGTTTCCTGGTCAAATATTGATTTTGCAAGAGTGGACGGCTATGCACCTAATTTTCCCCTTTCTAGTGGGTTGGTACCATATGTATTGAATGGTGAAACATGGGACGGTATCAGTCCTGATTTCTTCCGGTTAGCATCGTTAGTAACGCCTTTCGGCGATTCAGGTGTCTGGAAAACCGGTCCGTATTGGGGATACGGGCCATTGTGGAATATTGGCTATGTAGTTTGTTATCTGACTTTCAATATTGATTTTGAACAGGCGGGCAAACATATTGTTCTAGATTCGATGTCTGTTACCGGATATACTTGGGTGTGGTCTCAAATCTCATCCGCCTCCGGTACAACAGCTAACATACGTCCCGACTGGGGCGGACCATATGAGTATTATATCGCTTATGCCCCTGCAGGTGAAGTAAATGTTGACTATTCACAGGACTCCGGTTTTACTTCGACTGGCGATATCATCGCCGCCCGCAAGGTTACTTTTCCCCTGACCTACAGCTCCGAACTCAACTGGGATTTTTCGGAATTGATCAACTGTTACCAGCTCAGCTCTCCGAACGGGATTTTTTGGACAGACCTAGAAACTCTGCCCTATCTTGAAAATATAGGTGACCTGGCGGCCTATGTCTTATCGCCGCACCCTGACGACATAGTTGGATTGAGATTCCTGGCCGATGAGGGGGATAAATTGGAAGCTCCCTTCGAAATAAATATGGGTTATTTGACTTTTAAAACCGTTGCCGAGGATGTCGGTAAAACGATAATACTCGACTACTATTTCGACGTAGGAGAAACCTGGATATGGTTTTCGCATCAGGCTCCCGAGCCTCCTGGCTATATTGAACCTGCCTGGCTGGGACAGATTACCCTCATGGTGGCGCCCTGCTGTTACGGTACGACTGGTAATGTGGACTGTTCGTCAAACGAGGAACCGGATATTTCGGACATCACCCGGCTGATTGATTTCCTGTACATTTCTCACGGGGAATTGTGTTGTCCGGCTGAGGCCGATGTCAATATCTCCGGCGGTAATCCGGATATTACCGATATAACAGCTTTAATCGACCATCTCTATTTAGCTCATGAACCGCTAGTTGCTTGCCCGGAATCAGTTCAGATCTCAGGTAAACCAGATTTGGATAAAGCTAGGAGTACAATATCAACTTCAGGTCTTAAACTTAACTGGGTAAGCCAGACAACCCTTAAATGACATGTTGTAAAGTCGAAGTAGGGCAGGAGCCTCCTTGTGCTCCTGCCTATTTTTTTTCTATGCTTAGTTCATACGTCCCAGTTAACCACGTAGGAGGTCAGCTTAAAATAGGCAGAACCGCTGAAGGGTTCTGCCCTACGTGTACTATTTTATACCTTGACAGAAAAATGTCAGGAGCACGGGGCTCCTGACCTACTTTGACTAATATAGACTGCAGTCCTGTCGAAGGCCTTGTGCTTTCGACAATTATTACTTGTGTAGATGTGGTCATTTGCCACTGGCACACATCCCCATGCCCTGGATTATTAAAAGTGTTGGTATCCGAGGGCGCGCACCAACCACAGAAATTTCTTTAACTGCGTCTTTTGACGAAGGCTATTCGTGGTGGAGGCTCAAGTGGTACCCCAACCGCAACCCGGCTTTATCCCCTGATACCTTTTCCGGAAACACCGCAACCGGGCTTGCTTTTTTGTGGTTTTAATCTCATATTAGGAAAAATATTCGAATGTAAAGAAAGGATTTATTCATGTCCATTGAATCCCAAACCGCCGATAACACCATCCCTCAAAGAGAAAATATCCCCGATAAGTACAAGTGGAATCTCAAAGATATCTACCCCAATGATACCTTCTGGGAGGAAGACTTCAACAAAGCCCAAACCCTGATAGTCGGCGCCAGGACATTCCGCGGCCGGCTGGCCGAATCGCCCGCGACTCTTTACGAATGCCTGGAAACCCGCAGTGAATTAAGCCGGATTGTATCGAAAATTTACTTTTACGCTTTTTTGAGCAAGGACCTCGACAACCGGGTGTCCCGCTATCAGGAGATGACCGAGCGGTCGGCGATTTTAAGCTCCCAGGCGGGGACGGCTTTCGCCTTCGTCGAACCGGAACTTCTGCAAATCGACGAAAAAAAACTGCTCGAGATGGCCTCTAAATTCGAGAAGACCGACGTTTACGATTTCTATATTAAAGAGCTGATTCGTTCCCGAAAGCATATCCGCTCCACCGAGGTTGAGGAAATCCTGGCCATGTCATCGGTGGTAGCCCGCGGGGCTGAAAATTCCTTCAACATGCTCGACAACGCCGACCTTACCTATCCTTCGATTAAAGACGAAAAAGGCAACGAGTTAACCCTGACCAAACAGCGTTATGCCAAATTTCTGGAATCAAGCGACCGCCGGGTGCGTAAAGAAGCCAACGAAGCGTTTTACACTTCATATAAAAGCCACCTTAATACGCTTTCAGCGATGCTTTCGACGGCTGTAAACAAGGACATCTTTTACGCCAAGGCCCGCAAGTTCGATAATTGTCTCAGCGCGACGCTGTATGGCGACAATATCCCGGATTCGGTTTACCGTTCGCTGATTGAAAGCACCGAGGCTAATATCGAAGCCCTCCACAAGTACACCGCCCTTCGGAAAAAAGTACTCCGGCTTGACCCGATTATGCCCTATGACATGCTCTGCCCGCTCTTTCCCGACCAGGATTTCGAAATCGAGTACGACGAGGCGGTAAGCAAAGTGATCAGGGCGCTTGAGCCGCTGGGAGAGAAATATATTGAAACGCTCAAGAAAGCCTTCAATTCACGCTGGGTCGATGTTTTCGAGACGCCGGGCAAGGGCAGTGGCGCCTACAGCGCCGGGGATTATTCGGTGCACCCGTACGTGCTCATGAACTACAACAAAACCGTTTCGGATATGTTCACGCTGGCCCACGAGATGGGGCACGCTCTGCACAGTCACCTGGCCAACGCCGCCCAGCCCTACCCCAAGGCGCATTACTCGACGTTCGTGGCCGAGGTAGCCTCGACCCTCAACGAGAGTCTCCTTCTGCAGCTCCTTCTGAACGAAACCAAAGACGACCGGACTAAATTGTATCTTTTAAACCGCTACGCCGATAACACCATGGGGACCTATTTCCACCAGGTCATGTATGCTCATTTCGAGCTGTTAATCCATGAAGAGGTGGAGAAAGGCGGGGCGCTTTCGCCCGACATGCTGACCGGGCTGTGGCGCGATTTGACCCATAAGTATTATGGTCCCGAGCTCGTGGTCGATGACCACACGCCGTTGAAATGGTCGCGCATCCCGCATTTCTATCTCAATTTTTACGTTTTCCAGTATGCGACCTCGTACGCCGCCTCGCAAGCGATAATGGCGAAGTTCCTTAATGGGGAAAGCGGTCTTATCGAACGTTATCTTGAGATGCTTTCGGCAGGGGGCAAGGATTACCCGATGAACCTTCTAAAAATCTGCGGGGTGGATATGTCCACGCCGGAGCCGTTTATGGCGACGGTGAAGATGTTTGATGAAAAAGTGGAGGAAATGAACCGGCTGACATAAGCGAATTACCAGGCAGTTAAGCAGGGCACAACTCTTAAGTAGTTGTGCCTGTTTTATTATTCGGTAAAACATAATAGGCTGTCGGCATATAAGGGGCAGATGTGGATGGCTGCCTACCCACTTGAACTGGATCAAGAGGAAAAGAGCAACCTTGAGATGTTGCTCTTTTTTTTATTAACTACTTACTCGTTTTCTTCATATATGCAAAAGCAACAGTCTGGTATAAATATGCCCAATGGTTATCGTCTTTACCAATAGCATTAGGATTTCTCCCCTTACTATCACTAGTATTTTTGGTAATATTGATTAGATCACCACCTATGGAATCATAAAAACTTAGCACCTCCTTAAAAGATCTAAGTTTCCATGAATATTCTTGAGAACCGTTTTTTTGTTCAACTAAAAAACGCATTGCACCCATTATAGGATATAGAGCACCATCGTATAACTGATACTTTCCTTCTGCACCCAAGAATATAAAACTATATGAACCCCTTTGTCTACCTCTATAAAATGCTAATTTACCCCCTTTTCCTTTAAATTTTTTATTATAGAGTTCGTGTGAATTTATTTGTATATGGTCATACAGGTACAGTATATCACCCAAAATAGGTTTCAATTTCTTAAAGCTATCATTATTCTTTTCATCTAAAAAATCTAATAAACACTTGGATTTGGATGTATAAGCTGCTTTAGGATGTACAGTTCCCGATTCTGGATATAAATCAATATTGAACAATGTCAATAAAGCAACAATATCACGAGCATCAAACTTACCTTCTTCATTTTCCTTAAAAGCTATTTGATTAAAATAAGATTGCTTTTTTAACTCTTCTTTAATCCAATCAAATTTACCTTCTAAATTAGAAAGACTCATTTGTTGAACCTGAACAGCAGTATTTAAACCTTCTGCTATTGGTTCTACTAGAAAATCTGGTAAACCAGTAATAATTTCAATTTTAACAAACTGATTATAAGGACATAACTCTTTACTTTCTAATATAATCTTATATGTATGCCCACCATCAACAATACCATCCATATCAGATAGTATCAAATCAATTTCTTTTTTATCATCTGACATAATAGCCTTACGAGCTATAATTGTAATCCCCTTATTCTTTAACAAGAATGTTGGATCACCTTCTGCTAAAAGACTATCCTTCACCTTTCTATAAATCGACCTGTCAATATTTTGAGCTCTAGGATTAGGTTCTAAAGGTATATTGTCTGGTATATCCCTTGCTTGACAAATAGCAATTACATGTTCGACATCATAATAATTGCTATCATTAGTAATTTTATTAAGCGGGTCGGGAAAACGACGAATAAAGAACGGTGATAATTTAATTGTACTCATTTTAAATCTCCAAAGTTTAGATTTTCCAATCATTTACTCTTAATAAAGCCCATCCGGGCAAAAAAAACCACGTAGATTTGAACGTGGTGAAACACAAATATTATATCATATCTACCTCCATTATCTCTTCTTGCCATCCGGCAATTTAATATTTATTTACCCGCGCATCCACGCTCATATAAAAATATAAAATTTAATTATATGTGTCAATCTTTTTTTATTGAATTTTTTTATTTTAATATATACATAGTCCAAGTAGGGCAGGAGCCTCCTTGTGCTCCTGCCTATTTATTTTGCATTACTTTGGCAAAACCACTAAAGGGTTCTGCCCTACGAGAACTGACGTAAATCCAGAACTATATCTAACAGTTCATCACC
>JAQUSF010000088.1 GCA_028715215.1 Candidatus Zixiibacteriota bacterium | reverse complement strand
AAAAGCGTCATCCCGCCGCCGATAGTAATAAAATCAGTCAGGCCGAAAGCAAAACTGGGAAAGAACAGGTCGGCAACGGCAAAATAACCCTCCCGGGATTCCAGAATTCTGCCCGTCGGCGCAATATACAGGCGCGTCCTGTTAGGATTGGGGAACCAGTAACCGCCCCCTTTAACCGAGGACGACTTGACCTCCCGGATCTCTTTGATGCTGACAATAGCCACGGTCAGTTCACCCATACTGGTCTGAAAGGTGATATCGGTCTCGCCGATACGGGTGATTTTACCCATCAGCGTTGTACCATCGGAAACTTTGATAATCTGCGTTATACCCTCTTCGGGGATCCTCAAATCCCTGGATATATCCTTCGCCGTCGAGAGGCTTACCGCCATCAACAACAAGATTATTACAAGTCCAGTAAAAGTTGTTGTTTTTTTCAATACCGCAAGCACACTACCCATAACCAGACTCCCATTGTAATAGCCCGGTGTTGTTCGCCGGGATTAAATTTTGAAAGTACCTGTTCAAGATTACCTCTTCAGGTCTATTTTGTCAAACTTATTAATATATTTTTAAAAAAGTTCTATCTGGTTTCAAGCTTGCCCGTGCCGTTGTGTCGGGTCCTGAAACCGCCGTAAGGCGGTATTGTGACCCGACACACCCCCTTTTTTTGATATACCATCACTCAAAAAAGTTGAAATCCTTCCATGGTTCCCACGACACCCGAAGTTTTAGCAGGGCACAACCCTTTAGTGGTTGTGCCTATTTTATTAATTGGTAGAACATAATAGGCCGAACCGCTAAAGGGTACGTCCCTATGTAAACTGTGCACCTCTGCTGTGACCGCATAAAAAAGGCAGGATCATTAAAATCCTGCCTTATCCCTGACATCCGACGGGGTCGCTGCCGAAGCCCACCCCATCATTGCCTTTCGTGTCTATTTGATACTTTCGATTTCCACCCGACGGTTCATCAAGCGGCCCTCGCTGGTATCGTTGTCGCCGATGAAATACTGCGGGTCTTCACCATAACCGACCGAAGTCATCCGTTCGGCGTCAACGCCCTTGTTGACAATATATGCCTTCACGGCATCAGCCCGTTTCTGCGACAGTTCCAGGTTAAAATCAGCCGGTCCGGTAGCATCGGCAAAACCGCTGATTTTAATTCTGGTATCGGGGTAAGCGCGCATGGATTCGGCTATTTCGTCCAGCACTACTTTACCGCCTTCCAACAATTCAAAGGAGCCGGAGGCAAAGGCGATTTTGTTGCTGAGGGTAATCTTTTCTTCAATGCGTTTGACAATCGGGCAACCGGTTTCATCGACTTTAATGCCCGCCGGCGTACCCAGGCATTTGTCCAGACTGTCCGCAACACCGTCCTGGTCGGCGTCGTAAGGACACCCGAACGGGTCAATTGCCGCCCCTGCCGGCGTGTCGGGGCATTTATCGAGACCATCGGGAACGCCGTCTTTATCGCTGTCGATGGCGACACCGTATTCATCGACCACCGCTCCCAGAGGCGTGTCGGGCTCGCGGTCTTTGTAATCGGGCACACCGTCCTTATCGGTATCGAAAGGACAGCCATCAGCATCGACCGGCACCGCTTCCGGGGTTTCCGGACACTTGTCCAGACCGTCGAAAACGCCGTCCATATCGGTATCAAGCGGGCACCCGAACTTATCCACTTTGGCCCCGACCGGGGTATTGGCGCAGGTGTCCAGGCCGTTGTAAACACCGTCGGCGTCACTGTCAAGAGGACAGCCGGCTTTATCGACATGAGCACCCAGCGGCGTATCCGGGCACTGGTCTTTCTTGTCGTTGACGCCATCCTTATCCGTATCCACGCCGCCGCCGAAATAGTAGGTGATGCCTATGGAAGGCTGGAAATGAACGATAAAGGGACGGTCCTCGGGTTCTGTCCAATCATATACACCATAGAAATCATCCGGCATATTGTTGTACAGATTGTGAACGTCGTAAGTAAATACACCCTGTAAATCAACTGTAAAACGCTCCGTTACCCAGACCGCCAGGCCGGCTCCGATTTTAAAAGTAAAATCGTTCGCACGGTAGGTATCGTCGATAAGGCGGTCATTCAGCCACCACAAATCAAAACCGAACCCGCCCAGCAGATAGGGCTGGAATTTACTCTCCGGGAAAAAGAAATAACTGCCGGTCACCCCGATAATGATTCCATCGATTTTAGCCGAGGCGTCATCCGAACTTAAAAATTTGAATGACTGGTCACTGCTGGCGGTGGAATCATCATAGGTGCTGGCGTAATCCAGAGACAGGTTTAAAGCAAAACGGCGGGTAAAATGATGACTGAAATTAACACCGATGCCCCAGCCAAGCATAAACGGTTCATATTTGTTTTCAAAACGAGAAAAATCATCACCTTCATATAAAGGCGCAAAAAGGGAACCGCGAAAACCGATTCCGTTTCTGCCTTCTCTCTCAGCGGCTGATAACGGCACCGCGGCGAGCATTATGAGGGTGAGCAGAAGAAAAACAGTCAGTTTACTTTTCATAAGTAACCTCCTTTTAATCAGCTTAAAAAGGTCTCTATTTTTTCAATTGATGACTGTGTGTAAGCTCATCATGGTCTTTCCCTGACACAATTATTTTAATTAATATAAACAAGTTACTTTCATGAAGTCAACTGTTTTTTTGGCCGTATTGGACAAGCTGGCACCGGACAGAGCGAAAAAACACTTTTCTTACAAGATTTTCAACTTGAGGTGGGAAATTCAATCTACAAGATAGTATGAATACTATAGTTACCGAGATTGGAGTATATGTCTAATAAAAATTAATAGGCAATAAAAAATTAATTAATTACGTTCACACATAGAATTATTATAATATTGATATATCTCGAAAGGGTTAACCGCACGATAACAAATCATTCATGCCTTTATCCCGTCGAATAAAAACGAAATCAGGTACTCGCCCATCAGTCGCGAAGGTGCGCGGTGGCGGGCATAATGCCGCCTTACCATCCCTTCGATAATACTCGAAACCAGATATCCGGTCAGTTCGATTTCGAAATCGCCGCGAATCTCGCCGGTTTTTTCACCGCGTTCGATAATTTCGGTTATATACTCGCGGAAATGCCGCTCCAGGTCGATACCTTCGAGCATAATGGCGGCGTGCCTGACCGCACTGGTAATAAAAAGATAAAAAGCCTGTTCGTCCTCGAAAAGACGGGTGTTGACCGCAATCGCATGATACAGATACAACAGGCGGTCGCGGGCCAGCACGGCTTTTTCCTGGCGGCGGATTTCCTCAATCATGCGAGTCAGGTAGTCGTCAAAAACCAGCACGGTAAACTCCAGCAGATGACTTTTCGAAGGAAAATACTGGAAAAACGAACCCTTGGAAATCCCCGTCTGTCTGCATATCACCTCCACCGGCAGACCATCGTAACCGTACTTTCCGAAAAGCCTTATCGCCGTGCGATACACCTGCTCTTTTTTTTCGACCGGCAGGCGCCGGAAAGTATCCGTCACCACCTTCCGCCGCACCAGCTCGACAACCACATTTTCATTGAGCATAAAAAACCTTTCAATATAATGACCATATGGTCATATTTAATATACTATAAATATATATTTTTGTGAAAAGTCAAATTTAATTTGACCCGTCCCGGGAAGCTGAATATCTTGGAGCCGTTGAAAGCAAACCAATTTAGAAAGGAAGTTAAATGGGAAAAATAAGAGTGGCCATTATCGGGGTCGGCAACTGCGCCTCATCGCTGGTGCAGGGAGTCGAATTTTACAAGAAAGCCAAGGACGACGATCAGGTCCCCGGTCTGATGCACGTCAATCTCGGCGGTTATCACATTCGTGATATCGAGTTTTCCGCCGCTATCGATATCGACAAAAACAAAGTCGGTAAAGACCTTTCCGAAGCCATCTACACCAGGCCGAACAACACCTTCGTATTCGCCAAGGTACCCAAAACCGGCGTTATCGTCCAGCGCGGCATGACCCACGACGGCCTGGGCTTTTACCTCTCACAGATAATCGAAAAAGCCCCCGGTGATACCGTGGATATCGTCAAGCTTCTTAAAGACACCAAAACCGACATAGTTATTAATTACCTGCCGGTGGGTTCCGAAGAAGCCACCAAGTGGTATGTCGAACAGATTCTCGACGCCGGTTGTGGTTTCGTCAACTGCATCCCGGTCTTTATCGCCCGCGAAAAATACTGGCAGAAACGTTTCCAGGAAAGAGGCTTGCCGGTTATCGGCGACGATATCAAATCACAGGTCGGCGCCACCATTGCCCACCGGGTAATGACCCGCCTCTTTCTGGAGCGCGGCGTCAAGCTGGAACGTACCAGCCAGCTCAATGTCGGCGGTAACACCGACTTTTTAAACATGCTCGAACGCTCCCGGCTGGAATCGAAAAAGATTTCCAAAACCAATGCGGTGACCAGCCAGTTGAACTATGAAATGCCGCCCGGAACGGTGCATATCGGACCCTCGGATTATGTCCAGTGGCTCGATGACCGCAAGTGGGCTTATATCCGCATGGAAGGGACTACTTTCGGCAATGTGCCGTTGAATATTGAAATGAAGATGGAGGTTTGGGACAGCCCCAACTCCGCCGGGGTGGTTATTGATGCTCTGCGCTGCTGCAAGCTGGCCCTGGATAACGGCCTTTCGGGTGCCCTTATTGAACCTTCGGCTTATTTCAAAAAATCCCCGCCCATCCAGTACACCGATGATGACGCCCGGCGTTTGACCGAGGAATTTATCGCCAGGTACGGGTGGAAGCAGGCTGAAGTCAAGAAACCGGCCAAAGTCGCCGCCAGAAAGCCCCGAGCTGAAAAACCGGCCGTTACCGCCCCTTCAAAAAAACGGGTGGTTAAAAAGAAAAAATAGTTTATCGCCATCAAATAATTTTGTAACTTAACCGGCGATGAAACATCGCCGGTTTTTATTTGGTGAAGGATGGTGAGATGACGCCGAAAAACAAACCATCATTTTTTATAACCTTTGAAGGTATCGACGGCTGCGGTAAAACCACGCAGATGGAACTGGCTTTTGAATATCTCACCGCTTCCGGGTTGACCGTATATAAATTTCGCGAGCCGGGGTCAACGCGGGTCGCCGAAAAAATAAGGGAAATTCTCCTGCATAAGGACAACTCCCTCTCCGACATCACCGAACTTTTTCTCTACGAAGCCGCCCGGGCGGAAATTACGGAAAAAGAAATCCATCCTGCCTTAAAAAAAGGCCATACCGTCCTGTGCGACCGTTTTTACGACAGCACCACCGCCTATCAGGGTTACGGACGCGGGCTTGATATCAAACTGGTAAAAAAACTGCACCGGATAGCCGTTGGCGATTTAACTCCCGACCTTACCTTTCTTTTCGACCTGGACCTTAAAACCGCCCTGTCCCGGCGCGGCACAAGCCCGGACCGCCTGGAATCACAGCCGAAGGCGTTCTTCGAACGGGTGCGGCAGGGTTTTCTTAAAATTGCCGGGGAAGAACGTCAACGGATTGTGGTTATCGACGCCGCCGGGTCAGTCGAAGACGTTTTCGGTGAAGTCAAACAGCATCTTGTCGGGCGACTGGGATTACAATGAGGCAACTTCCCCTTTTCGACCGCCGTTCGATTGTCCTCTCAGCCCTTTTCATGTTCCTGATTATTCTAATATCCGGCTCGGCGGGCGTATATATCCTCTCCGACAAATCCTTACAGGAAGCATTTTATTTTATCAATTTCGCTTTCAGACTGGAAGAATATTACCCCGGCCGGCTGGATTGGGAGCGGATGCTCACCTCAGCTCGCAACGCCATGTTCGACCAGCTTGACCGTTACAGCGGTTATATGGAATCCCGGCAATTTGAACAGCTTGACGAGGAACTTGGGGGAAGCTACGGCGGGATCGGGGTTACGGTGGTGGACCACGAGCAGGGTTTGCTTATTATGTCCGTCCGTGAAAACGGTCCGGCGGCGGAAGTCGGCCTGTTAAGCGGTGATGTCATAATCGCCACCGACGATATCAACCTGGCGGGGATGAATTCCGAAAGGGCCACCCGGTTATTGCGCGGCAGAGAGGGCACCAGGGTCAAAGTTGCCGTATTCCGGCCGGTGTTGAATGATACCCTGACTGTGACCATTACCCGTCGCCAGGTCGATTTGCTGCACGTTCCCTTTGCCGGTTTTACTCCTGACAGTATGCTTTATATCCGGGTGCTGGATTTCGAAGCCGGCACGACCAGAGATATTAAAAACGCCCTCGATTCCCTTCTCGGGCGCAAGGACATGCGTCCCCGGGGGATAATTCTTGATTTAAAAGGCAATCCGGGCGGATTGTTCAACGAGGCTTATCATACCGCTAACCTTTTTCTTGATAAAGGCCGGTTTATTGTCGGCACCAGGGGCCGCTCGCGCTGGAAAGAAGAAAAGCATTATTCCTCGGGGCGGGATATTACGGGGGGTTTGCCTTTGGCGGTCATTATTGATGGTGGTTCGGCCTCCTCGGCCGAGATTGTTTCCGGAGCGCTCCGGCAACTGAAGCGGGCAGTGTTAATCGGAGATACCACTTTCGGTAAAGGCCTGGTCCAGGGCTTTACCCGTTTTCCCGACGGCAGCGGCCTGCGCCTGACTATATCCCGCTATTACCTAGAGGGCAACGTGTACCTGAATGAATTTGACACTGCTTTGAACGAGGTCGGCCGGGGCCTGCCCCCGGACTACTACTTCCCCTTTACCGAACGCCAACTCTTCTGCCGACAACTGGAAAATTCTCTGATACTCCAGCAGTTCGCCAACCTTCACCAGGAGGATATTATCCAACAATCAGAAAATTTTGAACTGGATGACCGCTGGGTTAAAACATTCGAAGAATACGCCAAAAAGAACAACTTCAATTTTACCTCTCCTCGAACCCAGATAGCCGAGCTCCTGCTTGATTTAAGCCACCTTGAGGGCAGGTCGCCCGAAATAAGGCAAAAAGCCGGCCAGATACTAAAAATATCCCGGGAAAGTGATATGCGTAAATTTTATGAATATGGCTCATATATTAAAATACGACTGAGGCAGCTTGCCTACGAAAGAAAATTCGGAATTTATCGCACTTATGCCGATGTTATCATCCGCAGCCGTCCGGATATCCGCCTGTCGGCGCAAATACTGAAAGAACAATGATAATGACGGCTTTTACCCTCATCCGGCTTGTGACGGTAGGTTATCCAGGATACACCATAATATTATTAAAAATTAGAGGCGGCAAGGCTTTTGCCGAAAAACAATTTCCGGTTATTTTCCCTTTTCCCTTGAATTTTTTTTGTGTTTTTTAATTTACCGGTAGCGAAAATGCATATATTTAAAGGTATCATTTGACCGGCTGAAGTACAGAAAAGTTATTTCAGGTTATGACAGACAGAACCCTGCTGATTTTTTGTGATTTCGACGGTACCATTGCTAAAAAGGATATCGGCTATAATTTTTTTTACCATTTTTCCGAAGGAAAGAATATGGAGTTGATACCCCATTGGAAAAACGGACAGCTTAGCAGCAGGGATTGTCTTTTGCAGGAAGCCGCCATGGTCAAAGCCACTCCGGAAGAGATCTACAATTATCTGGACCGGTTCGAAATCGACCCGGGTTTTCCGGATTTCGCTAATTTATGCCGGAAAAACGACATCCGGCCGATTATCCTGTCGGACGGTTTTGATTTTTATATCCGTTATTTCCTGAAAAAATACCGCCTGAATCATCTGCCTTTGTACTGTAATATCGGCCGTCTGGGAAATATGAGAATAAAAGTAGAATTTCCCTACGAAAATCACACCTGTACCCGTTGCGGCAACTGCAAGGGGGAAAGAATGGCTGAAATCCGCAGCCGTATGACCACGCCTTTTAAGACTGTTTTTATCGGCGACGGCTATTCCGATACCTGTGCTGTAACGGAAGCGGATATTCTTTACGCCAAAAAAGATTTAGAACAATATTGCCTTGTAAATAATATTTCATATAATAAATACAGTGACTTTTATGATGTGGCCCGGCATTTAATCGATGAAGGGTACTTAAAAGCATAAACCCCTATAACAAAAATGGTGTTGTGGTGAAAGCAATAATAATGGCCGGCGGTTTCGGAACCAGACTCAGACCCCTGAGTATCAATATCCCCAAACCGATGGTTCCGGTGGGCAACCTGCCGATAATGGAACATGTCGTATCTCTGTTGAGAAAGTACGGCATAACCGATATAACCTCGCTTTTATATTTTCAGGCTGACGATATAAAAAACTATTTCAAAGACGGCAGCGCTTTCGGCGTCAAGATGAAATACATTAAGCCCGACGCTGATTACGGCACGGCCGGCGCGGTCCGGGTCGCCATGGATAATACCGAGGAATCAATTATCGTCATTTCCGGAGACCTGATTACTGATTTTAACCTTTCAGAGGCGATAAAATGGCACCGGGAGAAAAAATCCGAAGCGACCATCCTGCTGACGCGCATCGAAGACCCGCTTCCCTACGGTATCGTCATTACCGACCCCGAGGGGCGCATTGTCCGATTCCTGGAAAAACCGTCCTGGGGCGAGGCTTTCTCCGATACCATCAATACCGGCATTTATCTGCTGGAGCCCGATGCCTTCAACCTCATCCCCCTTAAAAAAAATTACGACTTCTCCCAGAATCTCTACCCCCTGATGCTTTCGAAAAAAATGAAACTGTACGGGAAAATAATGGACGGTTACTGGAAAGATATCGGCAACATCAACGAGTACCACAAAGTGCACTATGATCTGTTCTCCGGGGTATTGAAACTCGATTTGAAAACCGAGGAAATTAGCCATCCCGACGGAATTCTATATAAAGGCGCCAATGTTCAGATTGATGAAGGCGTGGAGTTTTCGGGTATGGTTATCCTGGGCAACGATACCGTTATCGGCGCCAACACCAAACTGTTCAATTGTGCCGTCGGTCATCGCACCCGGATAAACCGGGGCTGCGAATTAAAAAACAGCGTCATCTGGAATGATGATTATATCGGCAGCGAAACCGTCATGGACAATGCCATCGTCTGCAGTAACTCGAAACTGGGACAGAACGTAAAACTCCTGGACAACGTTATCGTTTCGGATGACTGCACTATCGGTGATTCCGCCACTGTACGGGCGAACTGTAAAATCTGGCCGAATAAGACTGTCGAAGAAGGGGCGATTGTAGCCACCTCGGTGGTCTGGGGTGAAAAATGGAACCGGGAATTGTTTACCGACTCGAAAGTAACCGGTCTGGCTCAGACGGAAATCACTCCCGAAATGGCTGTCCGGCTCGGAGCCGCCCTCGGCGCTACTCTGGGTATGGGTGCTGAAGTCGTGACCAGCCGTGACGCTTCCGACATCTCCCGTCTTCTGCGCCGAAGTCTCTTAAGCGGGATTCTCTCCGCCGGGGTCAACGTTTCCGACCTGGAAACCATGCCGATTCCGGTCGTGCGTTACCAGCTCAGCAAGGGTAAATTTGACGCCGGCATCTATGTCCGGCATAATCCCGACGATTACCGCCAGATTGACATTATCCTTTTCGACGGGTCCGGCCTGGATATGCCCAACGCCAAGTTAAAGAAAATTGAACGCAATTATTTCGGGGAATATTTCGAACGCGCCCCCCTGGATAAAATCGGTCATCTGGAATACACCCGGGGCGTTCTCTATGACTACCGTAACGACTTCATCTCCGGGGTTGATGTAAACCTGATTAGAAATGCCGGCTTTAAGGTGGTGGTGGACCATTCCAACGGTTCCTCGAGCCAGATTTTCCCGACTCTCTTCAGTCAGCTGGGCGTGACCACGACCGAACTCAACGCCAACCTTAATCCGCGCAAATTTTCGAGTACTCCCGAGGAAAACGCCCAGGCCATAGTCCAGCTGTCGGCCATCGTTTCTTCGCTCAAAGCCGATATCGGTTTCCTTCTTAATTCAGCGGCTGAGAAACTAACGGTGGTGGATGAAAACGGTAAACCCATCGACAACCAGCTTCTTTTACTGACCGTCACCGATTTGTATCTGCAAACGCACCGCCCGCAAAAAATCGCCGTTCCGATAGTCGCTTCGATGGGTATCGATGAACTCGCCCAGGCTCATGGCGCCGAGGTAATCCGCGTGGTCAACGACCACCGCGGCATGATGGAAGCCAAAATGAAATTCGGAGTCGATTTTGTCGGCGGTACCCGGGGTGGGTTCATCTTCCCCGGCTTCCAGCTCGGTGCCGACGCCATTTATGCCAGCGTCAAAATCCTGGAAATGATGGCCCAGACCAAGTTACATCTCGGTCAAATTCGTAAACAGCATGAACAGTATGTCCGTGAAACGGTCTCGATTCCCTGTCCCTGGGCACGTAAAGGCCTTGTAATGCGGAAAATTATAACTGAAACCGACGATAAAAAACGACAGCTTATCGACGGAATCCGCATTTTTGAAAACAACGGCTGGGTCCTTATCGCCCCCGACCGGATGAAGGCTTCCTTCAATATCCTGGCCGAGTCGCGTTCCAAAAAAGACACGGCTCAGCTGATTCACAGATACCGGGCATATGTCGAGGAATGTCAGGATAATTAGAATCTTTTTTTACTTTAAATTGACAAAGGACAGCTAAAATTAAACCGCCGACCCGGGGAGGTCGGCGGTCAAGAATGATAGGTTGGGAATTAAGTATTATCTGAAACTTACCTCTTTATTCATCTGCTTTTTTATACGAAAACCCCCGAAAAGAGTTTCATTTATATTTTATGAAAGTAAATCAATCTTTTTACTGATTTTCTTATCCCTTGCGAATATTTAAAATTATATTATAATTTCGTCTTATTTATTAAGATTTAACCTTTCTCGGGATTAAATTGACCCAAAACGAGGTAACTACATGGATTATAAAACCAGAACCAAAATTGCCAGAATTTTGATAGAGGGTGCAATTGCCGTTGATACCGAGGTAATCATCCTCGGTTGGGTCAGGACTGTCCGGATAAGTAAAAATGTCGCTTTTGTCGAAGTTAATGATGGTTCCTGCATGAAAAACATCCAGGGTGTAATTGAAAATCCCGAAAATTTTCCCGTATTGGATAAAATCACCACCGGAGCCGCTGTCCGCATGAAGGGTAAATTAATCGAATCGAAGGGGAAAGGTCAAAAATACGAAATAACAGTTCATTCACTGGACCTGGTCGGGGTGGCCGACAGCACCTATCCGATACAAACCAAAAGGCATACTTATGAGTTTTTGCGCGAAATTGCCCACCTTCGCCCCCGCACCAACACTTTCGGAGCGGTCAACCGCCTGCGGTCCAAAATCGCTTTTGCCATACACAAGTATTACCAGGAACGGGGCTTTTACTATATTCAAACGCCCCTAATTTCCGCTTCCGATTGTGAAGGCGCCGGCGACCTGTTCCGGGTAACCACTTTTAACCTTGATAACATCCCCCGAAAAGAGGGTGCGGTTGACTGGCATGCCGACTTCTTCGGAGACGAAACCTACCTGACAGTATCCGGTCAGCTCGAAGGCGAGGTGCTGGCTACGGCTCTGGGAGACATTTACACTTTCGGCCCCACTTTCCGGGCGGAAAATTCGAACACCAGCCGCCACGCCTCCGAGTTCTGGATGATTGAGCCGGAAATGGCCTGGGCGGAGCTGGATGATAATATGGACCTGGCCGAAGATTTCCTGAAATACCTCTTTCATTACGCCCTGACTGAATGCGCCGATGACATGGAGTTTTTCGGCCAATGGATCGACAAGGACCTGCACCGCACCCTGGAAAGTGTCGTTAACTCCGAATTTGAACGCTGTTCCTATACCGAGGCTGTAAAAATACTTGAAAAAGCCGCCCAGAAATTCGAATTCCCTATCAGGTGGGGTCTTGACTTGCAATCGGAACATGAACGCTACCTCACTGAAAAAACCTTCAAAAAACCCGTAATCGTCTTTGATTACCCCGAATCTATTAAATCTTTTTACATGCGTTTAAATGACGATGGCCGGACAGTGCGGGGGATGGATGTCCTGGTGCCGAAAGTGGGTGAAATTATCGGCGGCTCACAGCGTGAGGAACGCTATGACGTGCTTAAAGACCGCATGGCCAAAAAAGGCATTAAAAATCTCGATAACTACTTCTGGTACCTGGACATCCGCCGCTGGGGGACGGTCCCCCATTCCGGGTTCGGGCTGGGCTTTGACCGCGCTTTGATGTATATGACCGGCATGACCAATATCCGCGATATCCAGACTTTCCCCCGTGTTCCCAACTGGGCAAAATTCTGAGAACTTCATTACTCGCTCGTTAATTTCATACCCTTCCGACCGGTTATAATACCGTCTGTTTATGAATTCATAAGTATTTTGTCGGCAATGGCACTCTAAGAAAAACAAAATAAAGACGCCCCGAACCGGGGGGGAGGGGAACGGAACGGGGCGCGTAAGACGGCATAGTTGTAGATCATATGCTCGTTGATCCAGCCGTCTATATATATCTAACTGTTACTCGGACAATATTGTTTCCTGCTGAACAATATTTTTATATCCGCCTTTCTTTTGGTATAATTCCCTGTTAGATAAAATATATATTTAAACCCATTTTTTCACAATTTATAGTTATTCATAGATTAATCAAGCTTTTTATGGAAATTATTTCCGTATTTTAAAAACTTCAATATTTTTTTTAAAAAATATGAAATTATGAAGCTCTTTTTATGAAAAAATTTAAGTTGTTATCAAATATGAGCTTACCACACTTTTGGGAGTAAAACAATAAATAAATATTAAGTTAAATCACGGTGTCTTTTTGTCGATATTTAGAGTATGAAAATACATCTATTTTTAAAAAAATATCTTTGTTCATTACCTTTTATAATTCTCCTGCTGGCCAACGGCTGTAATGAAAAGTCAACCAATCCCGGGCTTCTGGCGAGTTATCAACTAAACGGCGCTCTGATTGTCGACGAAAACCTGGATTCTGCGGTTGTCGTAATAGACTTAAAACGCAACGATTCCATTGTTTCCGATGCCGATATCACTTTCCACAACGATACCATGATTTTTAACGCCTTCAATTTCAGTATAGATTATGTTTACTCTCTGGTGAAAAGTTCGCTGACCGGGTACCTTCTGTCCACCCCGAAAATAGCCATCAGAGATTCCGGTTATTTCCATGATACCGTCACGGTAGTTGTGGCGGATACCTTTTCGATTTTATCCATCGTGCCGCCAAACCGGCTGCTTCCGGGCGGTGGGTCGGTGGCGGTTCAATGGAGCGGTTCTTCCAACGCTGACGGCTATATCCTGGCAGCGGTTCTCAGAGATTCAGCTTACACCGGTAAAGGTTACAGCGCCTACTCGACTTCGATGAGCACCGCGGATAATATTCCCACGGCTGCATTTACAGACGGCATCAGCACCGTCTTTGGCTGGTATTATATTTATGTTTATGCTTATACCGGCTCGCCCGGATATAATGTCACCAGGGATATCCTGCCAGTTCCCCTGCCCGGTCAATTAGCGGAAAATATTAATGTTCCGGACTTGAGAGGCCGTTTCGGTTCGGTCATTATTGCCGCCCGAGATTCGGTTCAGGTTTATGCAGCGGCCAAATAATAAATAAACAAATCTGAACAATCGACAGGCGGCTCCTTAGGTAGCGCCTGTTTTTTATTGCTCCGGCTAAAAAAGGCCACTAACTTCGCCATATGAAAAACTACAAGGACTTAATTATTCACCTCAGGCAACTCGACACAGAGCAGGTCAACCCCGATACGGTTGACCTTGATTGTCTTTCGGCCATAGAGATCGTCAGGAAAATAAATAACGAAGACAGGAAGGTGGCCGAAATCGTAGCCGGAGCAATACCCGAAATTGCCCGAGCTGCGGAAATCTTCGCCGCTACCCTTCGCCGCGGCGGGCGGGTATTTTACATCGGCGCCGGTACCTCCGGACGCCTGGGCGTCCTCGACGCCGCCGAATGTCCGCCTACTTTCGGCACCGCTCCCGCACGGATAGTCGGCTTGATTTCCGGCGGCCACGAAACGCTGGTCCTTTCCCGCGAAGGCGCGGAGGACAACCGCTCGGCGGCAGTCGAGGATTTGAAGCAAGCCC
>JAQUSF010000087.1 GCA_028715215.1 Candidatus Zixiibacteriota bacterium | reverse complement strand
TCATTAATAGTCGTATCGTTTATCGGGCTGACTACCGGCGCCAGGTTGACATTGTTAACCGTTATGGCGACGATCTCGGTATCGGCCAGCAAACCGTCGGAAGCTATAAAACTAACCGTGTAAAGACCTGACTGGGTGTAGTCCGGGTTAAAGGTAAAGGTGCCGGTGCCGTTGCCGTTGTCTATGAAAGTGGCATTGACTGGTGTATTCTCAGCGGTCAATGTCGGCGTGGTGCCATCGGCGTCGGTAGCGTTGACCGTTATAATTAAGCTCTGGTTTTCATTGATAGTCGTATCGTTTATCGGGCTGACTACCGGCGCCAGGTTGACGTTGTTGACCGTTATGGCCACGGTCTCGGTATCGGCCAGCAAACCGTCGGAAGCTATAAAACTTACATTATATAAACCTGACTGGGTGTAGTCCGGGTTAAAGGTAAAGGTGCCGGTGCCGTTGCCGTTATCTATGAAAGTGGCATTGACTGGTGTATTCTCAGCGGTAAGTGAAGGGGTGGTGCCGTCAGCGTCGGTAGCGTTGACCGTTATAATTAAGCTCTGGTTTTCATTGATGGTTGTATCGTTTATCGGGCTGACTACCGGCGCCAGGTTGACGTTGTTAACCGTTATGGCCACTATCTCGGAATCAACATCGGTTGTCACCGTATCGCTGGCGTAAAATGTTATATTAATGACGCCGGCCTGGGTGTAATCGGGGTCGAAGTTGAAAGTTCCCGTGCCGTCGCCATTGTCGTTAAAAGCGGCGTTGGGCGGCAGAGTCGAGGTTGACAACGCCGCCACCGTACCATCTTCATCGGTAGCGCTGATATTAAAATTAAGATTCTGGCCTTCATCCACGCTCTTACTGCCGATCGGGTTAAGAACCGGCGGGGCGGTCTGGGCTTGAACTGAAATTGCCAGAACCAGTATAACAATCAAACCGAAAAATGTAATTTTCAACCTATTCATCCTGATAATCCTCCTGACACCTTACTTCAACAGAAGCATCTTTTTAGTGTCACTTTCAGAACCAACCTGCAGCCGGTAGAGGTAAATACCGCTGGCGACTTTCCGCTCATCCCTGTTAGTTCCGTTCCATTGTACTTTATATTCACCGGGTGTCAGAACGTCGTTGACCAGGTTCTTGACATTTTGTCCGAGAATATTAAAGATATCCAGACTGACTGCCTGGGTACCGATACCGCTGGCCGGCATGCCGATAGTGAACTCGATAGTGGTGATGGGATTGAAGGGATTAGGATAATTCTGATGGAGGACAAAACTGCTGGGCAGAGTCGGTTCCACTCCCTGAACTTCCACCCGCGCGGCGGTCGAAGTTGACAGGTAGGCTTTGTTCAGGCGAATCTGACTGATATCACCGGATATGACCGGTTTGCGGGCGATAAGGGGGATATCAACCAGATTGGCAATACCCGGTTGAATCAGCTCGTTGACTTTCAACGGAGCCATGTGATAAATCAATATTTTAACATTGCCCTTGCCGTTATCTTTGTAACTGAGGGCGAATTTCTGATTATCTTCGGTTAATCTGGGAATACCCAGGCTGACCGTATTCGGGTCGTAATTGATTTCCAGCTGAACACCCGCGAGGCGTTCGGGAATCTCCTCGGAGACAACGGTCAGCAGGTCGGAACTTCCGGCCGGAATGTCATTGTAAGCCATGGTGATAACCACCGGCGGGGTGGGCAGCGGCTGGTTCTGCATCGGAGGAAGGGGTATGCCGTAAATGTAGTTAATGATGCCCACCAGGTCAAAGACGTTAACCGAATCATTCATCGTGATGTCGGCTACGGCGAACTGCCGTGGCGTCAGGCCGTAATTGCCGATAATGTAAGCCACAGCATTGACGGCGTCACCGACATCGATATACTTGTCAAGGTTGATATCACCGGGATTGTCCACCTCGACCACCCCAGAATCGGTAACCAGTTTCAGGGAGCCGACTCCCGGGTCGGGGCTGACCGATTCGCGACCGTTCTCAAGGTGAATCCAGTGAGTTGACCAGGGAGTGGCACTGGAATCTATCGATACCACCGCGTATAAAATCGCCGAGCTGGTATCGGTTGCAACCGGCTCGTTGGCCAGACCGAAAGTGACCACCCTGACCTCGCCCGGGTAATCATTGATATTATCATAAACGACCCAATCGGGGATACGGGCGGTGGGGACGAACGAATCCACGGTAATATAGCGATGCGGGTAGAACATATCGAACTGGACACCGTAAACGTCTTTCGATTCCAGGTTGGTAATCAGGTTAATCGGAAAATATATACCCTTGGTCCCGCGCAGGCCGCCGACCGGCGACTGCCCCGGGGCCGAGGTTGAAAACAAACGGTCTTCTTTAATTTCTTTAATAATAATCGTCACTGCCGAACTGGTGGTCGTTATACCGTCGTTGGCCGTGAAATTGATCACCACGGCGTTCTTCTGGTTGTAATCCGGAGTGAAACTGAAATTGCCCGTCACCGTGCCGGCTCCGATAACCGGGTTGGTGGGTCCGAAAGTAGCGTTGTTGGGCAGGCTCGGCGCCGACAGGGTGATGTTGTTGCCGTCAATATCATTAGCCGTCACCGTAAAAGCCACTGTCTCTCCCTGGTTGATTTCATAGGTGGTCTGCGACGGATTAAAAGAAATAGTCGGGGCGTGGTTGGTCGTGCCGCCGATATCAACCGTAACAACAGTCGAGCGAACGGCGGTCTTACTGCCGCCGTAAGCGGTCAGCTGGTAGGTGAACGTCGCCCCGTCGTTATAATTCGGCAAAGTCACGTTATAAGATGAATTTAAATTGGTTGACTTGTAAAGCCGTGTAGTACCATATCGAAGCACCACCGAATCAGCATGCTCCGCTGACCAGCTCAATTGTACCTGCTGGCCTGAGCTGGTAACGGTCGAAGGAAAGGCGGCAAAAGAATTAATCACCGGATCGTTTACCGGCACGTAGCCCGTGTCACACTGGAAAGCCATCGGGGTAGTCTTCGGTCGCGGGTAAATCTGGTAGTCCACCGTTTCACCCGAAGAATTTCTCCAGGCGGAGGTCAACTGGGAGTTATAACAGCCGACATAAGTAGTTTCCGGAGGGAACCTTGGTATATTACATTCTCCTGTAACAGTATTCCACTCGAGACAAGAGTCTATCACGAACAGGTCCTGTTCAAAGAAAGTGAAATAAGCCAGCTGATTGTGCGGCATAGTCTCCTTGACTTCGAACTCGATATAGAAAATGACATCATTCCCGCCGGGCAAACTGTCATAATCAGCACCCACCGGCAGGAAATTACAACTGATGACATTTTTAAGAGTACCGCCCAGAGGGTCACCAATATTCTGGGCAAACTTGGCCTTGAACTTGGTCGTTACGCTGTCATAGGGGATGCCAAAGGGATCTTCTTTGGTGACAAATCTGTAAAACCGGTTCCCGGGTGTAATATCGTAATTGATAAAAACATCCACATAATATTCATTACAAATCTGGTTGACTTCATCCCAGTCGGCGCAACTGGAATCAAGGGTAACGATCGGCGTCAGCCAGGTGGTGTCAAACTTGAACAGGAACTGGAAGACGGTAACGATGGAGTCATTGACCAGCCGGAAAGGCATCAGTACCGTATCCCCGGGACGGCCCTTAAAATAATCGATTTTAATGCTGTCCACCGAGGAATAGGTGACAACATCGGCGCATTTTTGCGACCAGGCCGAGCCTGCCAGAATAAGTATTAAAAAGGCGAAAATGACAAGTTTCTTGTAGGGTCTCATGGTTACCTCAAATTTTATATGGAAGTCTTTTTTTCTCACCGTTTCTTAAAAAATATTACTTAAGAAGCATCATTTTTCTGGACACCGATGCTTCGGGCGTTACCAGTCGATAGAAGTATATTCCGGAGGAAACCGCGGCGCCGTCGTCATCGCGGCCGTCCCATATTACGGAGTGTCCTCCGGCATTGTATTCACCATCCGCCAGGACCTTGACTTTCTTGCCCAGGATATTGAATACCGTCAGCTCGACACGGGTAGCGTTCGGCAGGGTAAAATCAATCCGGGTGTCCGGGTTGAACGGATTGGGGTAATTCTGATACAGAATGAAATTTTCAGGCACGGTCGGTTCGGCAAAGCCGAACGAAACCGCGGCATACTGCCCGGCGGCGCTGGCCAGGTCAACCGCCGTGACCTCGAAATCGGTCAGACCTTCAATCGCGAACAGGTCGTTGGTGCCCGATGGTAAGGAGGCGCCGTTAATGTCATAAACCAGAAGACGAACTTCCCCGCCCTCCTGGCGGTAGTCAACCGTCATTCCCGCGACGACATTTTTAATATCGCCGTAATTGATAGTCCGGTCGGTTTTTAAAACCAGCAATACGCCGCCGACCCGGAAGGCGGACTCACAGGTGAAAGTCGTCTGCCCTTCCGTAGTTACAGTGGTGATAACGGCGGTTAAATTTTCCTCGAGCGCCGCTTTGTTGGGGTAATTTCCCGAAACCACCCTGTTAATGAGCGTTACCAGGTCCGCCACCGTCGCCACGTAACCGTCCTGGTTGACGTCGGAATTGGCGTACTGCAGAGCGCTGAACCTGTAAACAAAAGGATTTATAAAATAGTTGGTGAAATAGATGATATCGCTGATTTCATAAGCCAGGCCGTTGAGATTGATATCGCCGATTTTAACCTGGCCGATATCCCTGATCTGCACCGAACCGTCGTTATGCACGATTTCTTCCCGGGTGATTTTCACGCCCGCCGAATCGGTCATAGTGTTGTCGTTGACGACATCTCTGAAAATAAACCGCACGGGCAGGTTGTAACCGGAGAAATCCAGGTTGCCGGTAACCTGGAAATTAATTTTAACGATGGCGCCGTCGCCCGCCGCCAGGGGCGGAATCCCCGATGATGACAGGTCGGCTATCCCCTGCAGGCGCATATTGCCCGCATAACCGTTTTCATTCAGCACATAATTGAAATATTCGAAATACTCCGCCCGGGTGCCGACTTTGGTAATCGAAAGCGGTACCAGCGCCAGCGGGTCATGGTTAATCAATAGGTTGAAAGAAGCCACCGGCAGTTTGTTGTCCAGGTAAATCATGAAATCGGTCTTCTCGCCGAGATCCACCGTCCGGTTGTCCAGCGACAGCATATAAAGCGTCGTGGCGTTGATATTGATCGTCACCAGCGCGGTATCGGCGTACCCCTGGACATCGCGGGCGATAAAGTGAATCCCGGTACTGCCGCTGTCGGTAACCGCCGTCTGCCAGCGGAATGTTGCCGGGTTCAGCCCGTCAAAAGCCGCCCCGTCTGGTTTACCTGCGACCGACCAGGTAATGGCTTCAAAATCGGGGTCCGTGGCCGTCAGGCTGAATCTGATACTGTCGCCGGCCAGGATATTAAAATGATTATCAGCCGTAATAATCGGCTTGCGGTTTTTGTTAATGACCTGAATATCTATTTCCTTCTCCGCCGATAATTCTCCGTCGCTCGCCCAGAAACTTACTTTAAACGGCGAGCCGTCGGCTGAATAAGGTCCGACAAATTCCGGAACCCAGCGAAATTGCCCGGTACCGTTGCCGTTATCCACGAATGTCGCCCCGGTCGGCTTGTTGGTCACTGCCAAAGTGAGCGGGTTATAATCCGGGTCGGTGATCACGATATCCAGCTTAAGACTATCGCCTTCAATAACATACTGGTTGGATAATGGCGCAAAAACCGGCGGGCGGTTATGATTGGTAATAACGACCTTACCGGCCTTGAAAGCCGGGTAAATGGCGCTGGTTGTCGAATCATCGGCAAATACCAGCTGCCCGCCCGGAGGATAATAAAGGCTGTCTATGACCGTTACTGTTCCCGGAAGGGCAGTGTCAGCCGCAGTAAAATTGGCCGTAAAGATAATCCCGTCACCTGCCGGAAGGGGATTTTCATTGATAACTATAATAGCCACAACAAAATGGCCTTTGATAGAATTGATATCCGAAGGATTTATGATTTTTGTGTTAATGTAACTTACCCTTGAACCGGTAAAACTGATGGACTTCAGCTTGAGAATATTTTCGTCATAAGTTATCGGGATCGACAAAGAACTTAATTTTTCATCATTGCGAACATTAAAATTAACGGCAATATCCTTTCCGGGCGCCACCTGAACCGAGTCTATGTAAACCAGGTCAATCTCACCAAACGGGTCGGACTGAGCCAGAATACCTGACGGTACCATTAAAGACGCTAATAAACAGAAAAATACCGTATTATACGTTACAGTCTTAAAATTTATGAATCTTAACCAGTTCATGTCACTTCTATCCGAGCAATATTCAGACCGGAATAGTATTTTCTTGGGGGTATGTACAATTCATCCGGATGAAATACTATACCCCGGTTTCAATTAACAATTGTCTTCTTTAAGTCCTTTTAAAGACATGTAACTCAAAGAATTACAAGTCATCAACAGCCTGTCACAACTATTAACAATATGGCGATTGAAGTCTCCTTGTAACCTTCAACAAGTGAGGTAATTTGGATTTTTAAGGTTACACGAAATATTTCATTGTATTAATGTGCAAAAATGAAAATTTATGCACATTTAACAAAACCTTTCAAAAGTTTAATCCTGCTTTCCAAGTTCCATCCAGGTTCAATCTATGTAAAAACCACTCCCACTCCTGCCGGAGTATAAATTAAACGACCCTCAACCGTTCACTGGAGAAACTTTTCATATTTCCCTAACAGTTTCTCCCAGATATCCTTAATTGCCCTTGGTTCAACCAGTTGACGGGCTTTGCCGATTATTTCAGCGGATATATAAGAATCTTTATTATCCAGAATTTTCTCAATGGCCCGGATAATTTCATCAGCCGCCCGGTCATCCGACGGTGGTATTTCGATCGCCAGCCCGCCTCCGGTCCGGTCGATTATTTCCTGGCCGCCGTCGTCTTTGCGGCAAACCACCGGACATCGACACATAATTGCCTCGACATAAACCATTCCGAAACCTTCGTCGCAGGACGGCAGGACAAAAACATCAGCCTTGCGGTAATAGGGTACTAAATCTTCAACGCGACCGATGAAAGTCATTGCTTTCGGGGCGTTTTTTTTGATCTGCTCTTCCAGCGGGCCATAACCGATTACCGTCCAGGTTAACGGGTGTTTTTTTTCCATTCGGGCGCAGGCGGCGGCGCAGAGGTCTATCCTCTTTCGCGGCACCAGGTTGGCAATAGTTAAAATATTATATTCCTGCATAAATCAGTTAAACCTTCCGCTGTCCACCGGCAGATGGATAAGATGGGATTTGGACCGGTACTTATCGCCGTAAACGCCTTCGAAAACCGCCATCGGGTGCCGGCCGATAAACACCAGCTCCCGGGCCCGTCCCAATATGGGCTTTGCAATCCACTTAAGAATTTTCGAATCCCGTATCATAAAAATATCCAGCCCCACGCAATTCAAAATATACGGCCGTCCGGAAAGATACGCCAGCAGGCCGGCCGGAAATATCCAGTAGGCGACAATGAGGTTTTTTTTCGTGCGTAAACGGCGCCGGATTTCGTACAGGTAACCCGGCAGGCTTTTACTTTTAAAATTCTCATGTCCCATAACCTCATAGTCAACGCCAAGCAAATCCCACAGGTTCTTGATAAATATTCCCGAACTGTCTTTATTATCCTTCGGAAAATTATGCGTTACCAGTGTCACCATCGAAAAATCGTTTTCGCGTTTATCGTCTCATTATTTTTCCGGCGTCGTCGCCTTGAATTCATCAATCGGTCTTCCGCTTCGCCCCGTTGTCCTTCGACAGCAGGACAAACATGAGTATGAAAGCCGTTATCTGAAACAACCACATACTCCAGATGATGACACTTTCTGCGATCTTCTCGTCCTCCGTCAAATATTCCTTAGCAATATAATATAACATAATTTCCGAAAAATCAAAGCCGATTCCTTTTTTTCCTTCAATAATCCCGATAAAAAATCAATTTTTCTCTTCTCTTATAAGCATCGTTAAAGTCGCTGTTTCTCCGGTCAATTTTTTAATCTTCCCGATACCCGGTTTTTTACTCGCTTATGTTATAACCGGTGTTGGTCATACTTTTTTAATTTCAAAAAAAAACCCTCTATTCGTACCGGCTGGTACCGCCGAAGGCGAACACCGGTGGAATCAGGGGCAAACCGAGTATAGCCGGAGGGAACTAATCCGACTGTTACTTTTAACTTGTTGGTATACTTAAACATTTAAATCGTTCAAGTTTTTGGTTAACCTGTTAATTCTTTATCAGTACCCGCGAGTACCCTCCTTTCGTTTTTTTTACCCGGGAAGGGGCTTTAAAAGCCCCTTCCGGGAAAGTATGAGTAAATCCAAAGACTTACTTCAGAAGAACCATCTTGCGAGTCTCGTTGAATTTACCGGCTTCGAGTTTATAGAAGTAGATACCGGAAGCAACGTTCGTGGCATTCCACTCTATAGTATAGGAACCAGTATTACCGGAACCTGAGAAAACATCGACAACCTGACCGGTTACGTTGTAGATGGTCAGGGTGTAGTCGGCAGCTTCAGAGAGATTGAACTTGATGTTGGTAATCGGGTTGAACGGGTTAGGATAGTTCTGTTCCAGAGAGAAGTTCTGAGGAACATTAATCGCGTTCACCGGGGAGCCATCTTTCGCAGCCATTTCGATATTGACGATATTGGCACTGGTTCTGACAACCTGGCCGCTAACGGCATTACCTTCAAGGCTGTAAATGATGACCTTACCATTTTCGGCTTTCATTTCCATGTTGTTAGCCAGCAGCTCAACTTCGGCGTTGCGGTCGAGTTCGAGATAAATAGCGCCCATCTCGCTGCTCACGTTCAGGACGTTATTGTCGACCCAGTATTCGGCCGTAACGGTGCTGATGACTTTAGGATACGGCATCGCGTCGCCAATGATAACACGAATCAGGTAAACCAGGTCGGAGACCGTGAGCGGAATACCGTCAGCGTTGACATCGGAGGCGGCGATGGCGCCTTCATAGTAAATGCCGAAAGCGCTCAGACCTTTGACAAAGTAGTTGGTGAAGATAACCGCGTCGGCAATGGTGTAAGCCAGACCGTCGAGGTTGATGTCACCGCGCTTGTCAATCGAGTCGGAACAAATAATGTCGATACCGCCGTTGAAGAAGTCGATGAAGCGAACCACTGCCGGTTTGCCAGGACCGCCGGAGGTAACGCAGGCATTTTCCGCACCCAGGTAGGTCGGGAAATGAATCAGGCTCTTGTCGTCCGGGGTAATCTTGACCCAAGTGTCAAGGCCTTCTTCACCAACATAGTCAAACACATCATTGGCGATATAGAGTTCGGTACCAAGGTCGTTCGAAATGGTGTTGTCACCGCAATCGTACCAGTAGAAACGAATCGGTACGAAAGAGCAGTTCAAAGTCCGGTCGTTGCTGACCAGGAACTTCATCGTGAAGACAACTTCGTTCGTGCCAACCTGGAAGCAGTCCGGGTGAACCGGGCCGTTGTTGGTTTCAGCCATACCGACAACACGGAGCTGGCCGCTCGGGCAGCCGTTGCCGCAGTTACCGAAGGGACCGAAACGATATTCGAAATATTCCCAGCCGCAATCCTGATACAGGGCGGAAAGGTCGGTGTTGGCGCCCATGAAGGTCAGGGCAGACGCATCATAAGCAATGAGGAAATCGAAACCGCCCATGTCGAACTGGGACATGGTAACGTTAACGTCGGCATAGTGACCCTGAAGCTGACCATGAACTTTCTCAATGTAAACTTCGGGGCTCTGGCTGACGTTGATGAAGAATTCGCACTCGTCAGCATCTTTGGTATCGGTGACACCAACGATGATAGTGTGGTCGCCCACATCGGCTACATCAGGGGTGTAGTGCAGTTCGTTACCGACAAAGAATAAAGTACCGAGTATACCGCCGTCGTCAACCACGTAGAATTCTTTCGGGTCGCCGGGGCAGTTATCGGTGGCTTTGAAAACGAGGATGTTTTCGCCGCCGACTTTGGCGCGGTATTCTTTGCCGCACTCGGTCAACTGCGGAGCAATGTTGGTAGCTACGATGTTGATAGCAACGGTAGCAAAGGCACCATCATCTTCAGTAGCAGTAATATTAGCTATTACGGTTTCATACACATCGTCGATAGTGCCGGTGTATGAGAACATACCGGTGGTCGGGGCAATAGTGCCCTTGTCGGTCGAGAAGGTGATGGTATTGGCCGGCGGTTCAGCATGCGGATCCGGGTCGGTAGCATTGAAATCATAAGTAATCGCAACGCAGTGGCTGCCGGTCAGTTCATTGCCGGGCGGCAAGTTAGTAAAAGTCGGGGGAAGATCCGGGATCTCGATAATTTCCCAGGTATAGGGACCACCCCAAACGGGGTTCACGTTCACGGTCGGGCCGGGGTTAGCTTCGAGCTGAGACCATACCCAGGTGAAACCGGTGAAAGAGGTCTTATCAAGAGTTATGTGCTTGCCAACCGAGGAACCATCCATCGTAAATTCCACCGTGTAAACCACATGGCTCCACGGCAGCGGACCAGTGTAACCATAGGTAGCACCGGAAACCCAGCCGGCACCAAAAATGGTCAGACCGCCAACACCCCAGACATCAGGGCTGACGCCGTCCGGAGGATTACCGGTCGGGAAGGCGTGCAGGAAGTTATCGAAAGCACCCGGAGCAACACCATAGCCAGCCGGTTTCGGTTCGACTATTTTGACATCAAAATCAGCCGCCCAGGTAGCACCATCAGATGAAGACAGCTGATAGGCGTTGGTAGGCAGCTGACGGGCGTCATAACCGTTGGTATAGGTAAGATTTAGTTTAACAGCACCCATATGCGTAACGCCGCCACCATAGAAGCCACTTGCCTCGGTAGCATTAATAGTGGCAACCTGTGCTGACGCAAGACC
Organism: Candidatus Zixiibacteriota bacterium; assembly: GCA_028715215.1. Taxonomy (GTDB): domain Bacteria; phylum Zixibacteria; class MSB-5A5; order GN15; family FEB-12; genus JAFGNW01. The sequence goes on along the minus strand of JAQUSF010000087.1, from coordinate 3,235 downwards.
AAATGAGAAAAGTAAGCAAGTAAAAACAACGAAGAATGCAATTCGTCTCATTTTACTCTCCTATTCACTTCGTTAAAAAGTTACTAAAAAACGTTCGACAAAACTCTTTTTCCCCCCACAAGTACCTTGTTGTTTAACCATTGGAAGGAGAGCCAGATTCCCTCAGGTCAAAAACAACCCGGAAAAAGTTTTTGTCAACGTCACTTTTATCAAGCGCGTGTAAATTACCTCTTCTAATCGTCCTCCTTTCCATCTATTTTTTCTATGTTAACCGTTACCTTATTGTAACGATTTTTTTCAATTCAATTAAAACATATCATATTCAGCCAATATTAATGGCTTGTTAATTTTCCATCCGTTTACCCGGTTTATTTTTTAACACAACCGCGTTCAGGGGAGCACAATTCCGCTCCGCCCAGGTAAAGGTAGCTTATGGTGGCGGTAATATCCGATATATCCATAAGGTCATCGCAATTCATGTCACAGAGTCTGAAAATTTCCGGTTGCGGCCCGCCTAAATATAGGGCGGCAATCATGAAAGTAATATCCGAGATGTCGATTATGTCATTGGGGTCGTTGTTACAATTACCGCACAGACCGGCCAGGACAGTCAGAGAACCCTCGTCGATAACTACTTCCAGGGTATCGAGATATGCCACCGTATCCATAACGTATGCCACCGAGTCATAAGGCGGTTTGGTTACCCGGTCATAAGCCATACAGGGGCTTTCATACGGCACTCCGCTCCATAGGACACAACGGAAAAGGTTGGAATCGGGCACTTCCATGGTATGAATACCGATCGCCGAACCATCGGGACGCGAAAAGATAAAATGCTGTAAGGCATGACTTTCAATTCTTATTTCCACATAGCGGTTGGTGTCGTCGTCGGCAATGGTATTGATGTCTCCCAGAAGGCGGAATAAAAGACCGTTGTATTGGCCGGCGGGAATTTTCCTCCCGGTGCTCCCGCCGATGGTGTTGGCAATAGCTGTAACTTTGACGTCATGCTTGTCGGTACTGTAAGAACGGGTGCCGACATAATCCCAGCCGCCTATTAATGAGCCAACCGTGTCAATATTGCCGATTTCCGCCACCAGGGTATCAATATGTACTATTAATGGAGAGTCGGGAAGTTGCATCCAGGTGTAGGGGGAATCGGGGCTGACCAGGATCCAGTCCACGCAGGAATCCTGCCCCAGGTGGTCTTTCTCATATTTTATACATCGCCAGTAAAGGGTATCGGCGTTGCCGGCAATCGAGTCGGTACATACGGGACCTTCCCAATCGGTGCATACCCAATGGGTGGTGTCCACAATGGTCATGGTATCGGTCTGGAAGTACAGGATATTCGGTTTATCAAGTTGCAGCCACAGAGTAAAAGCCACCACGTCATCTTCCCAGTTGCTTAAAAATACGGAAATAACGGAATTCTTTTCCCCCGAATTTCCGATCGTATCGCCGACTTTAACATATAAATCTTCAGCCTGTGATGTAACGGGTGAAAAAAGTAAGGCTGTTAGAATCAGTAAGAATGTGATAAAGGTGATTTGTTTTAGCTTGTAAGAGCCGGTCGGCATATCAGCCTCCTTGTCCAAGGTTTTAGCACAAGACTATCTTTAGTCAATCTCATCTGTAGAGAAAGCCTCTCATAAGACTCTCCTTATGATAAGCTGTCTCTACTTACTTCTGGTTATTCTTTAACAATTGTGCTATGCAAGTAACCTGTTGTAAAATAAAGTGACCTTAACAGCCTACTTAAATAATGAAGTACTTACCTTGACTTAACTCGGAAAGGTTACGGCTCTATTATCACCTAATAGATTCAGGTTAAAGTATTTCCGCAAAGAACTACTACCTATCATCCAAAGGTTAATATATGGTGAAAGCCCGGAAATGTCAAGGCATAAATGAAAAATTTTTTTTCTTTTCAGCCGGCGTCAATCTTTATTTACAACTACTCCTTAATAAATAATTTATCTCTCGCTTAAATATTTTATCGACCAAAAAAAATTTAAAAAAATTAAGCAAATAATTTCATATTAGACGAAAGCTATTATTTTTCTTAACGTCTATTTTCACAGGCTATTTTTTTATGAATTGAGAAACCTGTTAATAAACGAACCCATAACGAGGTCATTTTATAGTTAATATTTTTTTACTGTCCTGTTATTCTATTATCGTCAAAGGACTTAAATAAATAACAGGAGAAGTGTTTTTTCTCTCGGGACTTTTTAGTACCGGTAAGTTTGATATTCTTAAAAGCCATTATATTCTTTATGTTCTTTAAAGAAGCAATTTTCCTGCTAAAATTTGACAAAAGGATACGGCTTTTTGTTTATTTATTATATCCCAGCGACTTATAAATAAAATTCGGTTGTGATAAACTATGGCATAAATATTAATGTTTTCCCCGGAGCATCGGGAGCACAAATATTGTATTTATTCTAATTGTAAACACCTAATATAATTAAAACTGTCGTGCTCCCGGGAGCATGGACATATTTCTGCAATCAAGGCCTGATGATTTATAATATTTAAAGACTATCTGTCAATTATATCTCCTATATCACCGTGTATACCCAAACCTGAAGCAGTTTTTAAATATTGACATAAAGCCCTTATTTTCTTTATTAGCAACCAGGTTTTTCTATTTATCAGAGAGGTAAAAAATAACTTATGGTGAAAATTTCCCGTCAAACCAGAGAAATTATCAATATTGTCATATTTTTAGTCGTGGTTGCTTTTCTTTTGATTACTTATGTTATCTATCCTCTGAACCGCACCAAGGCAACCATGGGGCGAGCCAATCTTGATGATTATAATCCCGATTCCCTGCCGGTCAATGACCCGGCCCTGTTTGTGGAAGTCGGTTTGAAAGCTGACACTTTCAGTGTCGATATCGACATTAATACTACCCTGGCCTGCCTATATATCCAGCCAACGCCGGACAGCCTGGCACAGCCACGCGGGACGGTGATTCTGATACATGACGATCGCAAAGACCGCACCACGATGATACCTCTGGCCCGGGAACTGGCCGATTCCGGTTATGCCGTAATTGCTTATGACCAGCGGGCAAGCGGGCTCACCTCCGGTAAATATCATGGAGAAGGTTTTTATGAAGCCAACGACCTTGAGGAAATTATCCCCTACCTGGTATTACGTGAGCGGATTTTCCATCCCCTAACAGTGGTCGGGTTTTCTCTGGGACCCGATGCCGCCCTTCTGGCCT
>JAQUSF010000086.1 GCA_028715215.1 Candidatus Zixiibacteriota bacterium | reverse complement strand
TAAAACCTGGTGCGCCCATGCAATAAAGTTCACATCTTCTTCCAACCCCTTATATTTCTGAGCAACAACCGTCAGAACATCCTGAATGACATCCTCAACATCATAGCTGTTACTTATCCTTAGCCTTGTTATGACACCAAATCTTACAGCTAATTTTGAAAATAGTTCTTTTTCGGCTTCTTTATCCCCGCTATAAGCCTTTTTAAAAAGGTCATTAATGCCTTCTGCGGAGAACTTTTTATTTATATCTTTATCCACCGTAATCAATAAATTTCATCAGATTTTGTTGAAATATAACATTTCTCAATGCTTCCACCAAATTCTTTTTCGAAACCCTGAAAGTCAGTTATAAAACGAACGAAAAGCCTTTAAAATTTAAAATTTTCTTCTGTAAGAATCAGGCTTTAAAAGGGGTTCTAATATTGAAAAACCGGTGAATACGGATGATTCGGTCTTTAAGTCCGATAATATCCTTTGCCTATTACTAATAAAAACCGGCGAGGCTTATCATTCCGATAAACAGGAAATTAAAAATGTTTAACTATAATCTTATAAGCTATCAATTCAAGGAGCAAAAGATGAAAACCGTAAGTCTTGTATTTTGCCTGACCCTTCTGCTTCTGGCAGGAAATGCTCCGGGGGCGGATTTCTCCCTGGAAAGGGTCTGGACAGGGGCATATTCCGCCTACTCCTCCGGGCTGGGCTGGGCTGATTTCGATAACAACGGCTGGCCTGACCTTTATTCGGGCAACGGCTTCGACCTTGTTTATCGGGCTAACACAATTTATTTTAACTTCCCAGATTCTCTGCGGGCAGTTCCCGATTACTTTTCCCATGAACTTGACCCGACCGGCATGATCACTATCGGGGACCTGAATAATGACGGCGATCCCGATGTCGTGGTCAGCAGCTTGAGCGACTTCAACGCGGGCGCTCCGCCTTACCCGCAATATATTTATTATTCCCACAACGGTACCCTGGATACAACTTACAGCTGGCTGTTGACCGGTACCCTGGGCTGGTCCAATGCCGTCGGCGATTACGACGGTGACGGCGACCTTGATGTCGCTTTCGCCCTGGGTGACCGGTACACCGGCCAGCTGACTCCCTCACGTGTCTTCAAAAACAACGACGGTGTTATCAGTTCCACACCTTCCTGGACCATGGGGGTAAACGCGGCGGCCAGTGATGTCGCTTTTGTGGATGTCGACCTTGATGGCGATCTCGACCTGGCCTTCACCGGTGGCGGCATGTATGTATATTTAGGTGGCGGCGCGGTGATTTATTTTAACAATAACGGGACTATCGAGTCTTCTCCTTCCTGGGTATCGAGCAACTGTGTCGGTGGTCCGCAACTTGACTTTGGTGACATGGACGGCGACGGTTACCCGGAACTGGCGGTGGCGGGCGGATTGCCTTTGAGTTCCGGCGGTCATGTCTACGTTTTTAAAAATAACGGCGGTACCCTGGAAGCGACACCTTTTCTGGACGACCCGACCGCTTCACCCATGTCCAGTGTGGCCTGGGGAGATATGGATGGCGATGGCGACCTGGACCTGGTTGCCGGTGGAAACAGTGACCCGACCCGTATCTACCGCAATGACAACGGGGTCCTGACCGATACCGGAGTATATATCATCGACAGTCTCTCCTGGACAACTATGATTTCCCTTAAGGATTACGACCAGAACTGGGTAATTGACACCTTCAAAACCTATACCGGTAACGGCAGCCTGCACCTGTATTCCCTTGAACAGAAACCCCTTCATAAAATCATATCGGTAGAAATCAACGGCTCCCCGTTAAGTCTCAGCCAGTATTGTTACGAACTCGAAAAAGGCTGGGTCTCGCTGAGTATTGTCCCCGGCGTGGGCGATGAAGTACGCATCAACTACCAATTTTCGCGGGACCTGGACGTTGTCCTTTCCTGCTGGGGTGGCGCTTTCCTTTATGATAACGCCTCGCGGGACTTGACCTTCTCTTATCCGACGGGCTTACCTTATTTGGTTAAAAAAGGAATGACCACTGAGGTCACGGTACAGGTCGAGAGTAATGCCTCCGGGATTCCGGTTACCGGCTCGGGTAAGTTTCACTACTCCTTCAACGGCGAACCGTACACTGCCGTGAACATGGAAGCAACCGGAAGTAATCAGTACCGCACCACGATTCCGGCGGTCGCCGATTGTGACGCCGAACTGAGATATTTCTTCAGTGTAAAAGAATCTTTAGGCCGGACTTTTTATTCGGTCGATACTACCGGGGGGCATACTTTTACGGTTTACACTTCCTCAGTCGTCGACTTCCAGGATAACTTTCAAACTAATAAATACTGGGGTGTTTACGGAAGCGCGACCAACGGTGATTGGGAACGGGGTATTCCGGCGAGCGATGGAACCGATGGCGCCCCCACCTCGGATTATGACGGTACCGGGTACTGCTACCTGACCGGAAATTCGCAGGGTGTCGATGTTGATAATGGAAATACCTATATGGTCTCACCAGGTTTCGAGCTTGCCGATACAGCCGTCACCTTCATAAGCTTCGCTTTCTGGTTTAACAATCAGTGCGGAACACAATTTAATGACTATTTCAGGGTTTACCTGAGCAATGACGATGAGAACAATTGGACTTTAATCAAAGAAATTCCCGGCGATGCCCCGGAAGCCGCCGGAAGCTGGCAGACTCATTTTTTCGTTGTCAACGATTATATGGAACCAACCACGGAAATGAAACTGAAATTTGAAGTTGCCGATGTAAGTCCTGAATCCTGTCTGGAGGCGGCGGTGGATGACATCAAGGTTACCAGTTTTCTCTGCAGTCCTTCCTGCTGTATCGGGGAAACCGGCAATGTCAACTGTGACCCGGAAGAAGTTGTCGACATCAGCGATATCACCCGGCTGATTGATTACCTGTATATAAGTAAAGCACCCCTCTGCTGTCCCGAGGAAGCCGATGCCAACGGCAGTGGTGGTGAACCGGATATTTCCGACATCACCGCCATCATAAGTTACCTTTACATTTCCCATGAGCCCCTGGCGCCCTGCTTATAAGCCCTGGACGAAATACCGCTGATATAGCTGATATATATAAAAAGGGTACAACCCGGCAGGTTGTACCCTTTCTCGATTAGGGATGATCACCCTTTCATTTTTTCCCGACTATTGACCAATAAAGACGGTCATCGGTTAACTTCTCCTTGATGAAGTTATCCAGCCCGGCCAGTGTGATAAGGTCAGCCGTTTCGATAAGCTTCAGGATAAAGCGGTAGTCATAACCGATATATTCGTAATAAGCCATGTTATTAGCCCGGTTCGCCTTTCGGTCGATGCCGTAAATGAGGTTGTTTTTCATATTGACCTTGGCGTCGGTCAACTCTTCTTCGGTTATCCCTTCTTTGACAAGTTTGTTCCACTCCCGCTCAAGAGAACCGAGAGCCTGCTTGATTTTGGTGGTGTCGGTCCCGATGGCTGCCCGGAAATTGGCATCGTAGCGGTTCAGGATATACTGCGAGTACACCGTATAAGCCAGCTTTTCCACCTGGCGCAAAGACCAGATTCGCGAACCGACCCCGTTACCCAGAACCTCATTCAGCAGAATAAGGTAAGGAACCTCATCCGGTTGCAGGTGGTCCATGGCATAGCCCATGAAAACGAACGACTGGTTACGGTCAAACGAAGTAAAGCCTTCCCTGGTTGACTGAAGATTCAACACCGGACGGGGTACGGTTTCAGCCTCCACTTTTACGCCACCGAGCCATTTGTCGGTCAGGGTCGTAATCGTCTCTGCCGGCATATCCGTGGCTATTGAAAAGATGATGTTTCGACCACCGACATATTTCTGATAATGTTCCTTTATATCGGCAACGGTGATACCGGTAATCGTTGCGCTGGTGCCGATAGTTGACAGGCCGTATCCCCGGTCGCCGTAGATGGTACGCCAGTACAGAAGGCTCGAGGCCTGGCCCTGATTGTCGTTTATCGCCTTGATCTCACCTTCGACTTCATGCACCAGCCGGGCCAGTTCTTCCTCCGGAAAAGAAGGAGACTGGAGCGAACGGGAGATAATATCCATCACCAGGTCGAAATTTTCCGTCAGGGCGACTATTGAAATGGCACTGTAATCCCTGAAACAATCCAACGATACGTTGGCGCCCAGGAAATCGAGCTTCTCGGTTATTTCCGCAGCGGTCATGACATCATTACCCTTGAGCAGCATTTTTGTCATCAGGTTGGTAAGTCCGTTATTGACCGACGTCTCGGTAAGGACGCCCCCGCCGATTAAAAGGCGCGCGGCACTCAGCGACGTAGAAGCATCCTGGTTTACCAGGACGGTAATACCGTTAGGCAGGATTGTCCTGCCATAACCGTCAACCCCCAACTTTAGTGTACTTTTCTTCTGCCCGCAACCGTTAAACATAAGCGGTAATAAAATTAAAGTAATAACTGAAATATAACTTAATTTATTCATTTTGGCACCACCGTCGTTTTAACATAAGAATCGGTATTCAGATATTTCCCGGCCGTGGCGTTGAGCTCGGCCAGGGTTACTTTTTCAATATTATCAGGATAGTTGTCAACGTGCTGATAGCCGACGAAGGAATCATACTGGGCATAACTGTCGGCCAGGTTTAAACCCCGTTCCAGGGAGATGAAATGGTTGGTCTTGATGACATTTTTGGCTTTACGCAGTTCCTCTTCGGTAAACCCGTTCTGCCTGACATCTTTTAGAACCTCAACAATGGTTTTTTCGACCAGGGCCAGATGGTTCGTGTCGCAACGGGCGAAGGCAAATACCGGCCCTTCGTATTTCGTGGTATAAAAATTAAAACTGACAGCATAAACCAGCCCCAATTCGTCTTTGAGTTTTTTCCACAGACGGCTGGATTCGCCACCGCCCAGAAGCGAGGCCATGATATCCATGGGAAACTGGTCGGGACTTTCACCCCTAGGACCGACCATGCTCATCATCAGGTAGGCCTGACCAATATCCTTCTCAATTTTCAGGTCGGCTATCTTTTTACGTTCCAGTAAAGAGCGGTAATTATCGCTGGGGGTAGTTCCCCGTGGAAAATCACCGAAATACTTTTTGACCAGCCCCAGGGTTACAGCCGTGTCGATATCCCCGACAATGACCATTGTCATATTGTTCGGAGCATAGTAGCGCTTGTAATAAGCAAAAACCGAATCGCGGGGTATTTTCCGGATATTTTCTTTTGTTCCCAGAACGTTTTTGGAATAAGGGTGTTGACCGTAAAGAGCGCTCAGGGAAGAGCGATAAGCCTTGTTGAAGGGATTATCTTCGGTGATATTAATTTCCTCGAGAACCGCCTGGCGTTCTTTGTCCATTTCTTCCACCGGGAAGTTGGAACGGAAAAGCATATCGGCGTGAATCTGCAGGGCGAAATCGAGATTCTCTTTCGGTAACGAAATGACGAAATCGGTCCAGTCGGACGAGGTGTAACCGTTGAAATAGGCGCCGTGTTTTTTCATCGCCGCCGCAACTTCTTCCCCGCTCATCTTCTCGGTGCCGCGAAAAAGAATCAGGTGCTCGAGAAAGTGCGTGGCTCCATCGAAATAGTCCGTTTCATTTTTGGCGCCGGCTTTAATGGTGGTCGAGATATTGACCTGCGGTACCTGGTGATTCTCGACTATTATTACTTTCAAGCCGTTGTCCAGAGTAGTAACCTGGCGGTTGGCCGCGAACGAAAGGCTTCCGGCTGATAGTAACAAACAAAGAATAATGAGAAAAAATCGCATAAAAGCATCCTCTAAGATTAAATCAGATATTATTCATCATTCAATTTATATCCTTGACCCGCTTGTAGCAACTATTTCCGTAAAAATTAATCCTTTCAAGATACGTTTATATATAAAAATTGTTGCATCCGGGAAATGTATTTTTCAACCCTCTGCGGAAAATCATTAATTCCAGCTTGACAGTGAAAACAACTTTATTTACTTTTTTACATAGAATTAGATAATTGATCCGGCACAATAATACACTTAACAACTTAAACTAACCCCCTTTACGCTTGAGGGTGTCATGAAAAAATATATATCGGCATCTAAATATTTACTGGCCACCGCCGTTGTAGTCCTCGTCGGTTATTTCTCAGCCTTAAAAGTCGGAGCCTACATAAACAATAAACGCCTGGAGCAAAAACAACAAGCCGTCGAGCAAAAGAAAAAAGACTTTACGGAAGCTCTTCTGGACCATATGCAGAGTCTTAATATCGGTGATACCCTTCCCGACCATCGCTTCGAGGACCTCTATCGCCGTCCCGTATATTTATCCTCACTGGTCAGGGGACAAACGATCCTGTTTTTTTTCGACCCTTATTGTGAGAATTGTAATGAGGAAATGAACACCGTTAACCAGGCTGTCAGCACGACACGGGAATATGAGTATTTTATTTTCATATCCGGCGGCAACCCTCGATTAATCGAGGAAATGCCCGCCCTGGCAGAACTTAAAAGTCCTGTTTTATATGACCATAACCGGGAATATATAAACCGTTTCAAGATTTTCACCTTCCCCTTCAACGTTGTCATCGACACAGACCTGGTCGTTAAGGAAATCTACGGCGAAACCCTTACTCCGGATGAAATTAACCGGATAATCAAAAACCATATATAAAAGCCAAATCAGGGAAAAAACAAACTTAAACAAAGAAAGGAGTAAAGAATGAAAAAACTGGTTTTATTTGGATTTTTTTTAACTTTTATATTTATTTTCTCCTTAACCCTGACCATGGAACTTTATGCATTTGAGGAGAATCCTATATTCGAACCCGAACCGCCGGTATCAGGTGGTGGTAATTGCTGCACCTATACAACCTGGTGCGGTACGGTTGGCTCCGGCAGTCTTGTACCGGTTAAATATTATGATGTCAATGGAAAACCATACTGGGTCCTGGAATGCCGTTGTTTCCTGCTACCATCTTCCCCTTATTACAATTTTAAATGTAATTACGAGTGTGCACCTAATTGTAATGCCGACTAAAAGATAACTTATATTCATCTTTCCCTGATTTGGCTGTCATAATAAAATTATTGCATTCGTGAAGCTTTTCTATTGCCTGCCCGAGTTTCCTGAATTATATCTTTGCCATGTCGTGTGAGGAAATTAAAAAATATCTTGAGCAATTGCTCGGTCAGAAATTAAAAGACCGTCCCATCCGGGCTATCGGCGTCAATCCCCGCTATCATGGCCTTCCCAAAAGGCTTATCGAAGAAGGCGGTATTTACGACAATCTCGAACCCGGCGCCCCTTCCGAGCGGGTCCTGGCTATCTTTGAAGGTACTCTTTTTTGCGTTTGTACAACCGGGCGCGGCGCCGGCACCGGTATGCCTTATTTATTTCACCGGGAAGACATATACACGGTAGAGTATTTCTGAAAGAGTAAATTCTTATTGCCTAAAAAAAAGTAAAATAATAAATTTGTGCCATGTCAATACCCAGGTATAATCTGCCCCGTCTGAAAGGGAAAATAATTGCCCTCGATGGTCCGGCGGGCTCGGGCAAATCCACCACCGCAAAACTTCTGGCGCAAAGCCTCGGGTATATTTACCTGGATACGGGAGCCATGTACCGGGCACTCACCTATTTCGCTCTCAAAATCGGAGTTATGCCCTCGGATAAAATAAAACTGGCGGCTTTAGCTAAAAAGGTCTCAATCGAATTTAAAACCGAAAACGATATAAATAAAATATATATTAACGGAGAAGATGTCACCACCGCTATCCGTACCCCCGAAGTCACCCGGTATGTATCCGAGGTCTCAGCCCACAAGGAGGTCCGTGAAGCTATTGTCGCCCAGCAGATGGAAATAGGGAAAAACGGGAATATCGTGGCCGAAGGTCGTGATACCACCACGGTGGTCTTTCCCCAGGCCGACCTGAAAATTTATCTGGACGCCTCGGTGGAAGTCCGCGCTCAAAGAAGACTGCTGGATATGGGTAAAATGGGCGTTACCACCTCTCTTGAGGAGCAAATCGAAGACATTAAGAGACGTGATGAATATGACTCCAACCGTCGCCATTCCCCCCTCAAACGGGCCAAAGACGCCTATTACGTCGATACCTCCAACATGACCGTTCAGGAACAGGTTGAATGGATTATTAACCTGATCAGGAAAACGGTAAAATAACCATGACCTTTTTATATTTCTTCGGTTATCACCTTTCAAAAAACCTGACCCGGCTTTTTTTCCGACCGATAATAATCGGCCAGGAAAATTTTCCGCCCCGGGGCGGTTTTATCCTGGCTTCCAACCATATTTCCAACTATGACCCGCCCATTGTCGGCAGCTGGTGTCCGCGGGAGGTATATTTTCTCGCTAAAAAAGAGCTTTTTCCGAATCGGCTCATGGCGGCTTTCTTCAGAAAAATAAATGCCATCCCGGTCAAACGAGGAACTATTGACCGAATGGCAATCGAAGCCTGTATTGATAAAATAAATGAAGGTCACGGGATGACCATATTTCCCGAAGGGACCCGTTTTGACGATGGCCAACTGCATCCTCCCAAACCCGGTATCGGAGTTATCGCCAACCGTACCGGATGCCCTGTAGTACCAGCCTATATCCATGGTACAAACAGACTTATGGATTGCCTGAAAAGGCGCACCAAAATGCTGATAGCTTATGGTAAACCTCTTCCGGCCGGCTGGGCGGCTTCTTTTCCCCCCGAAAAGGAAAGTTATATTAAAATCGCCGAAACCATAATGTCTGAGATCAGCGACCTGAAAATTGAAATTCATCGTAAATATAATCTTTGATAAAAAATATCTTTACCTTTAAAATAATTCTTGGATTTTACGATATTTTTATTATATATGTGCCGCCTGTCTAATATCAAGTTGTAACAACCATGATATTTTAGCTGGCAAAAAAGCTGGTGGTTTTCCTGAAGGGAAAAATTCAAAACCACCGGTAAGTTTAGGAGGTTCTCTTTAATTACAATGGCTATCGCCAAAAACACCACACAAACAACGTTTCAAAAGCGCAGTAAGCGCAAAGTCTCTTCCGCTAAAAAAACTACCAAAGTCAAAACTAAAATCACCAAAGAAACTTTGGAGGAACAGGGTTTTACTGCGGAAGAACAACAGCAGCAGATTGAAAAAGTAATTACGGCGCGTCGTGCCCGGGTTGCCGAAAAAGCCCAATCCCGGGCTGCCGAAGCTCCGCCGCCACCACCGATCCTGCCGGAAGAGGAAGCGGTAAAAATTACCGATGTCTCCGGGGTGGTTTATGACAAAGCGGAGTATGATTCCATGGTGGAAATGTACGATTCCACCATCAAGGATATCAAAGAGGGTGAAATTGTCAAAGGCAAAGTCCTGGGCGTCACCATGAACGATGTCATTGTCGATGTCGGCTTCAAATCCGAGGGAATAATCCCCATCGACGAATTCCCCATGCCTGTTAATATCAGCGTAGGCGAAGAAATCGAAGTTTACCTGGAACAGATCGAAGACTCCAACGGTCAGCTTATCCTGTCCAAGAAAAAAGCCGATTTCATGCGGGTCTGGGACCGGATACGCGATGTTCACGATGCCGGAGAAACCATCGAAGGGACCGTGGCCCGTCGCATCAAGGGCGGTGTCGTCGTGGATATTATGGGTGTGGATGCCTTCCTGCCCGGTTCACAGATTTCTTTAAGACAGGTACCCGACTTTGACGCCCTGATTGGCGAACGAATGACTGTAAAAATTATCAAGCTCAACAAAACCCGGCGAAATATAGTCATTTCCCGGCGGGTGGTGCTTGAAGAAGAACGCGAGAAGATGCGTTCCACCCTGCTGAACGAAATAACAGTTAACCAGATTCGCCAGGGAGTCGTGAAAAATATCACCGATTTCGGCGTCTTCATCGACCTCGGCGGCGTCGACGGCCTTCTGCATATCACCGATATGTCCTGGGGACGTATCCGTCACCCCTCCGAGATGGTTTCCCTGGGTGATAAAATCGATGTTAAGATTCTGGATTTCGATGAAAAAACCTCGCGAATTTCACTGGGCTTGAAACAGATGACTCCTTATCCCTGGGAAAATATCGACGAGAAATACCCGCTCGGCAAAAAAGTGAAAGGAAAAGTCGTTTCCATCACCGATTACGGCGCCTTCATCGAACTGGAAAAGGGTATCGAGGGTCTGATTCATATCTCCGAGATGTCCTGGACCCAGCATATCAAACACCCCTCCAAGATAATGAATGTCGGGGACGTCGTCGATGCCATGGTGTTGTCGGTTGAAAAGGAAAACGAGAAAATTTCCCTGGGTATCAAGCAGATGGAACCCGACCCCTGGGGCACCATTGAAAACAAATACCCGATCAGCAAAATCATTACCGGAAAAGTCCGCAACCTGACTGCTTTCGGCGCTTTTGTGGAACTCGAAGAGGGTATCGACGGCCTGGTGCACATCTCCGATATGTCCTGGACGAAACGCATCCAGCATCCTTCGGAAGTTATGAAAAAGGGCGACAAGGTGGAGGTCAAGGTCATCAAGATTGACCATGAAAACCGCCGTATTTCACTCGGTTACAAGCAACTAACCGATGACCCGTGGCCGGAGCTGGCTAAAAAGCTGGCTGTCGGCTCGGAATGCCTGGGCACCATTACCAAAGTGCTCGACCGCGGTGTTATTGTCGACCTGGGTGATGACGTCGAGGGGTTCGTACCCAACGCCCAGCTCACCACCGAAGAGCTGTCCAACCCGACGGGTGTTTTCAAGGAAGGCGAGAAACTTCCCCTGCAGGTCATTGAATTCGACCGCAATATGCACAAGGTGGTTCTCTCCGTGGTTGCCTATTACAAAAAGCGCGAGCAGAAGGAATTCGAGAAGTATATAACCGACCACCCGGTGACTTCCCATAAACCTCTTGCCGATGCCATGCCTGAAGCGGTCAAAAAAGTCGTCGAACCGCCACAGGAACCACTTTCGGCAACTGAAAATCTCCCGTCTCCGGAAGACAACAAAACAGAATGAACAAACCACCACGGTTTGCCATATAGTATAAAGGCGGTTTAAAAACCGCCTTTTTTATTAATTCTTCACAATCCGCTGTAAATTTTAATTATATTTAAAAATGATGACGAAGGACGCTTTAAAAAAAATTACCTGCCGTACTATCGGCTGCCGGCTCAACCAGTATGAAACGGAAAAAATGGCTGCTTCTCTTTATCCGTATGGTTTTCGCCGGGCCCTTCCGGGTGAAACAGCCGACCTCTGCCTTATCAATACCTGTACGGTAACTCATCACGCCGACCAGAGCAGCCGGCAAGTCATAAGCCGAACTGTCCGTGACAATCCCGGGGCAAAAATAGTCGTGATCGGCTGTTACGTTGATGCTGCCCCGGAACAGATGACTTCTCTTTACGGTGTCACTCTTGCTCTGGGCAATCGGTCCAAGGATTGCCTCGCCGAAATTCTGGTGCAACAGCTCCCCGACCTTTTCGAAATCGGACTATCGAACATTATTTCTCCTCCCCCAATCACCGATTTCTGCGGACATAACCGGGCGTGGATAAAAATTTCCGACGGTTGTGACCATCGGTGCGCCTACTGCATTCTACCTTTGGTTCGTGGTCCTCTCAAAAACCGTCCAGCCCGGGATATTTTAAGTGAAATTAACAGCCTTATTGCAGCCGGATTCGATGAAATCGTCATCACCGGTCTTAATATGGGTATGTACCATGACCGGCAGACCGAACCGCAAATAGAAAACCTGGCGGCGCTGTGCCGATGGCTGCTGCATGAAACCGACCTTAAACGGCTACGGCTTTCTTCGGTGGAACCCCAGACTATCGACCATGATTTAATAAAGGCTTTTGCCGAAGCCGGGGAACGCCTCTGCCGCCACTGGCATCTAGCGCTTCAATCCGGTTCGCCGCGTATTTTGAAACTCATGCGCCGGCCCTACACCCGGGAGGAATTCATCGAAAGTGTTGACGCTCTCAAAAAAGCCCAACCCAACACCATTGTCGGTGCCGATATAATCGTCGGTTTCCCCGGTGAAACCGATGAGGATTTCAACGCTTCAAAGAACCTGGCTGAATCGGGTCTGCTTGACTATCTTCATGTCTTCAGCTATTCCGACCGCCCCGGAACCGAGGCGGAAAAAATGCCGGATAAAATTAATCCGAAAGTCATCAAAAAACGCAACAACCTTCTGGTCGCAGTCTCAAGACAAATCAGGAAAGCGGCATATTTGCGGCAGGTTGGGGAGACTCTCAGAGTCATTGCTGAAAATAAAAAACGTGACGGTAACTTTTACTATGCCGTGGCGGATAACTTTATGCGGGTAAAAATGCCGGCACCTTTCAAAGGCGGTAAAAAGATCGCCCGCATTAAGATTACCAAAGCTTTCGACGACTACCTCGAGGGCGAATTACTTGATTGATATGCCGGCATTGACCACCCTATTTTTTTAACAGTGTATCCGGCTCTGCCGTCGTTTCCCCGACAAACTCCGCCGGGGGAGGCGTGTGAAACCACTTCAGGTATATTGCTTCGTAGGAACCATCGAGCTTCATCGTCTCAAGGGCGTCGTTGATTTCATCCAGAAGCTGTCGGTCGTTTTTTCGCACCGCAATGCCGTAATACTCGGTTGAAAGTATCCCCCCGACAATTTTGGCGGTCCGGTTGCTTTCGATATAAGCCCGGGTGGTGGGCAGATCGTTGAGCACGGCATCAAGATTGCCATTATCCATATCGATAAAGGCCGCACCGATATTGTCGAAGGAATACACGTGTACGCCATCGGTCTTTTTAGCCATCAATTCACCGGTCGTACCCAGCTGCACCCCGACTTTCTTACCACGTAAATTCTCGATGTTCTTAATTAACGTATCCTCGAGCGGCACCGCCACCACCTGTCCGGCCAGGTAATAAGGCCGGGAAAAATCAACCACCGCCGCCCGCTGGGGAGTGATGGTCATGGCACTGATGGCAACATCGTACTTGCGGTTGGTCAAACCGGGTATCATGCCGTCGAACGGCGTCACGATTATTTCCGGTGTCCAGGTTTTTATCAGGCATATCCGTTTGATCAGGTCAATATCAAAACCTTCGGGTTCACCGGTATCCGTACTGACCATCTCGAAAGGCGGATAGGTTGCATCCGTGCCCACCCGCAATATTGTTCTTTCACCCGAATCCGCCTGTTTTTCCGAACCGCATCCCATGTGCAGTAATGTAACTACAATTAGTATAATTATTTTTTTCATAGACTCTTGCCTTTTTGTAAAGACAATGAAGACAATAAATATGACAATGGCAATATTTTATTTGAGCCTAAAAAAGCCGACCCCCCTCTGAGGCGGGTCGGCTTTTGCAGATAGAAGGAAGGATCAGTAAAAATCTATCGAGACGGAGCTTAGATTACTATCCAGAGTGACATCGATTTTACTTTCCAGCGAGTCATAATTATCATTAACAAAATAACCCTGCTGTTCCATCAGACCGATTTCATCAAAGAGGTCTTTGTATTCCACCCCTTTTATTTTCAAACCCGAACTGGTCGGCACTCGCAGACGCAAACTCGATTCCTCGCCTTCAAGGTCCACCACCACCCGGGGTTCAAGGTCTCCGATTTTAAGATAAATATCCGATTTGTCAGCGTTCAGCTTCAATTCTTTCAAGGGCGTGGTGGACAGGTTCAGATGGATACTGGCATCCCTGGCGAAACAATTTAAAATCAAAGGTATCATTTTGGAAAACGACAGATACCAGTCATTGCGTTCGTCGGTATCGATTTTAACCAGACCTCCGATTAAATTCCGCGACCGGTTTTCAAATGTAAGCCTGGCCTGGTCCTGTAAAACAGCATAGTCAATCCGCGGTTTCCGGGTGAATTTTCTAAAGCGTCCATAAACCAGGTCACTGGCGGAGGCATCGCGTATGGTTAAGTCATTACCTCCCAGTTTGACCGTGGCATCGATGGTTTTTACAGCCGGGTCGAAGTCCAGCTGGTAACTGGAAGTCTGGAAAAAGCTCGATTCATCTCCCCCGTAACTGCCCGTCACGGCGATATACAACCCCCCGGCCACCAGGCAAACGGAACTTAAATAAGAAATAAATTCCATACGGGAACGGGTAAAAATCTTTTCAATTCCGATAGCTATCAGGAAAAAAGGGAATAATGCCAGCAGGTCTATGAAGAAATTATAATTGATCACGTTCATGTTTTTCAGAAGAATCAACAAACCGAAAAAAACCAGTAAT
>JAQUSF010000085.1 GCA_028715215.1 Candidatus Zixiibacteriota bacterium | reverse complement strand
TACCGTCGTTACTCAGCCGGAAGACACCGACACCGAAACTGCCCAATTCAAGGGTGGGAAAAACCAGACCCAGGTACTGTTAGGCGACTTCTTCGTCATAGGGCCTGCTGTGAAAACCGCCCAGGGAAAACTGCTCCGCCCGCGCCAGACGAGCCGGGCTCCAGAACGGGGCGGTCCAGGTCTGGCTGCCGGCCAGGTTGGCCCCGCCCTGGGCAAGGTCTGCCGCCCCGGCTCCGAAACTGAACGGTGACTGCGTACCCTCATCACCGGCCAGAACCGGGCCGACGCTCAAAAAGGCAACCAGCATCCCGATATTTAAGATTCTGCTTTTCATCTTATCACAGCTATCTTTCTTCTGAAACTTTCTTCCGTTCCCGATACATAGCGCGCCGTGATACGGCAGAAATACGTTCCTGAAACGACCGGCAAACCTTTATCGTTTCCACCTTCCCATATATCGCTCTGATACGAACCGGCGCTTCGGAAGGAATTAATCGCTATCTCTTTTACCAGCCCGCCGGTAATGGAAAAAATCTCGATATCGACATGGGCATCCTCAACCAGGTGGAAAGTAATGGTGGTAACTTCGCCCCGCGACGGCACGAACGGGTTGGGGTAGTTACGGAAGGATTTTCCAAGACCCGGCGTCATTAAAGATATCTCAACCGTCGTAAGGGGATAATCAGCACCATTAAGCATTACATATTCGGTCGTCAAAAGATTCTTATCGCGCACCGAAAGGAAAGTCGAATCATCGAACTGCACCAGGTAATTACCCGAAGCGGTTCCGTCTTTCAGGTCGGCTTTCAGGACGAAATCGATATTATCACCCCGTTCTAATGTATAACCTTCATCGATGACAAGATTGACGCTGTCGCCGGAAAAAATACTGTCGCCGGCAACCACACTGTCATCCAGAAGCAGCCAGCAGGTTTTGAATACCTCGTTGGCGCAGGGTTCCAGCCCGGTCATGGTCCGTTTATATATCCGCCCTCTGAGAGCCTCGACCAGGAGGTCACCTTCCAGCGTGAGCGTCTGATAGTTCAATGTCCATTCGCAGAGTGTGACTCCGGTACTTGTTGGAGTCGTCGTTTGCACCGGCTTTGCATTAACCGTCAACAGGGGTCTTCCGGCCGGCAGATAGATACTCACGGTTTCACTGGCGAAGGGGAACTGGCTGGAACAGCCCGCCGCCAGGGTTAATCCCGGGGACCAGGTCGTATCGGTCGCATCATTGAAAACAATGTTATTTTCATTAGCGATATTGAGCACAAAATGACTGAAAGGCACATCCGCTTCGATATCACCAACCAGGACAACTTCGAGACTGTCGCCGGGATTAAGCAACAGGCCGGTATCACTCAAATTAAACCGGGTGGCTCCGCTATACAGTTCGACAAAAGCCTGGTAATATACCGGGCTGGCGCCCACCCGGTAACCGATACGGTCAAACAGACGGTCGGGGTTCAGGGACGTTTCCAAAGAATCAAGCACATTAACCAGGATATTTTTTATCCGAAGCGGTGAATGCTCGTCATCGGCGTTATAATTAAAAGCCAGGCTGAGCATGGCCAGCGAATCCCGGCCGCCGATGACTGCGTCCTCCATTAATGAGGACAGGCAAATTTCCAGGGATCCGGCCGGCTGTTTTAAAGTTGCCCAGCCGGAAGTAATCGGGAAAACCGACCCCGAAGCCAGCATGGTGGTATCGGTGGTGGCGTCCAGCGGCGCTCCGGAACTGAGATCCCTGACCACAATCGTGGAGCTGTCGTTTATCGCCATCCCGAACCCGGTGCCGAGGGAAACCTCTTTCATAGCTACCTGGACCGTTATCGAATCGGTCTCGCCCGGGCTCAAAGTCACCGGCATGCTCAACGGAATTTCCACCGGGTCACTGCCGGTGCCGAAATCGTAAATTTCACCGACAGTCGTCAGTTGCCTTTTAAGGCTGATCCGTTCCAGCAGAGACGACGTCTCCAGCGGCATCATCAGGCTGTCCACCACCTGCACCGTCAGGCTCATCAGTTGTATCTGGGAACTTCCGGCCGACTCGGGGTGACGCAGGCGCAGGCGCAGAACATCGACATCCTCCTGCCCGTAATTAACCAGCGGGCTTAAAAGAGACACATAAGAAATCATCATGCATTGTGACGGTTCGTCAATCCGGCAGGCAGCCGTTTTAAGCGGGAACGTGATGCCGGGGTCAATCGTCACCGGCTGCAGCGTATTATTATCCAAAAGGGAGATATCGTTCACCCCGGTAACAGCGATGGCAAACCGCTCCGCCGTGGCGAAACTGTCGATATTCACCAGCAACGAAAAACTTTGTTCCGTTCCCGAAGGAATAATCACCGGTTCGCTGAAAACCAGATTCAGACGGTCCTGATGCGGTACCGGTTGTAATATTTTAACAATCATAAACCCGCTGGCTAAAACCAGGCGGGAAAAAACTTCACCGGCATTGAGCGCCCCGCCACTGCCGTCCTCCACTGTTAAAACCAGGCTGTCGATACGGACGGAAGCGGCTGAGGACAGAGTATCAGGATGTTTCACCTGAAGATTCATCACGAAAACATTAGCCTGACCCTGGATTACCGAAGTCGGGATCGAATTAATCATATTTACAATAATGTTTTCCGGCAAAGCCTGTAATAAAGCGGTATCGGATTCGACGACCACCGATGAATCCGGAATATCGGGGGCAAAAGCCTGCATCTGCCAGGTTATGGAACCGGGCTGGTCGGCCGTATAGGTAAACTGGAAATCGAACGTGGCCCCGCCGGCCAGGCTGACCGGTCCCGCCGTGCTGTCAATCAGGGTCACCAGAGCCGGATTTGAAATATTTACTATTCGCCCGACCACGTTATCAATCGTATCCTCAAGTATATTTGTCACCGAAAACCGTACTTCGACCTCCTGCCCGACCGTATAAGTTTCCTTAAGCGGAGTATAGGTAATTTTTAAACTGGAGGTGGACACCGGGAAACTCCGCATACTCAAAAGCGGTTTATCCAAAGGACCATCGTTATCGGAACTGTAAAGACAGCCGTTGACAGGTATTTTTCCCCGGAAGGATACATTGGGCGTCGCCTCAGGCGATACATCCCCGAGAACAAAAAGAGTCGGACGTACTTCGGTAATGACCACGTCAAGATTATCAAGCATCCAGGCCGAACCGGCATAAGTGAAAACCCCCAGCAATGAATCGCTGTCCTGCCAGACCGTGTCTTCATTAATATCCAGCCATAATTCCAGGGCAGTGATATCGCTGGTATCGGCATCTTCATGATTGGTGAGGGAAAGCGATCTCAGGGTATCCGCAAGGTTGCCGTTACCGGCCGGCTGGAAGGCGAACAGCACCACCGAAGTATCGCCGGGGCTTATTGTCCGCGGCGTCAGCGAATACATATGATACTGGCTGTAAATGGAACCGTTGACCACCAGGTACCCGCCCCGGGTTAAAGGCAGGTCGCCGTTGACATTCACCGAACCGGAAAATATAAAATCGGAGGCGTTGACAATGCCCACCAGCAGGCTGTCGGAATCAATCATCTCAGTCGGCACATTGAGCGCAACAAAGAAATATAATAGCGACTCCGGCGATAAAGTTATGCCCAGACCCGAAAGTTGTAATTTACCCCCGGTGAAATAACCGGTCCCTATTAATGAATCTCCGTTAAATACCCGGTCTTTATTCTTGTCATAGTAAAGGGAAATCTGACCGGTTTCATAATCGGCGTATTCAGAGCCGGAACGGGAACAGGATAGGTTGGTCAGATTCAACGCCTGCAAAGTCTGGCTCTGGGTAAGATAACTGTTGTACAGGGCAAAAGTGAGTATTAATAAATTCTCACTCCCGGGGTACAGCGTACCGGTGGTCTGGAGAGAAGAAATAACAGTTACCCGGTTGGACGGAAACAAAAGATGAGTTTCCGGACTGACCACCGCCATATCGTCCGGTCCCTGCATATCGGAGGCATATTCTACTCCGTCTTTGGGTATTTGAAGTCTCATCGTGCCCGCTTTAAACTGCTCCGGGCTGACATCAATCGTCACAAAAAACCGTCTTCCCCCGGCAGGCACCGGGCAGGTCAGGTTGTTCAGGTTCCAGGTGCTGTTGGTATTGGTTAAGAGACCAAGTGAAATATCATCCGGAGTAAAACCATTCCCCGTCGCATCCGCCCATAAATTCATCTTCTTGATAGCCCGGTCTTCCTCCAAAGTGGTGACATTCACCAGCTGCAGCTGTCGCAGGATATCATCTGCATAGCCGTTTCCGGGAAGTTTGAAGTCGAACACTAAGCAGTTGGTCTGACCGCCGAAATGGTTCACTTCTTCAACTGGATAGGCAGCGATATTACCGGCCGGAAAGGCGTTGATAATAAAGAGGGAACTATTCTCCAGCGGGAATTCGCCGCCGACAGTCAGCGGTTGCCCGAAATATATATCAATTGCATTCTGAATTTCCACCCCGACGGTATTCCTGTCTTTACAATTATCCGCGTTAAGATAAGCCGTTACCGATAAGCCGACCACACCCCCGTTGCCGGCCAGTTCCAAACCGGTGGTGTTGAACAAGACTGTACCATTATCCGGGTAAGCCGTAGCCACGACGGTATCGGCAGGACCGAATTCCCGCAAATCGGCGGTCCGGTTTAAAAAGACATATAACTGAAGGCTGTCAATCTGCCTTTCCAGTTGCTCCGGGGTGGCGCCGTTATCATCCGTAAGTATCAGATAGCAGCGTAAACTGTCAATCGCGACCGTATCGGCATAACTGTTAGTTAAAGTGAAACTGAGCAGGGAACCGGTGTTTTCACCGGGTATCAATTCCATTCCCGCCAGGGGGATTAAAGCTGCAGCCACGGTTTCGGAGCTTTCGATAATAATTGTATCCGGCGCCATCAGGGTAACATCGACCGGCCCATCATTCTGAGAACCCATATCGATACCTAAAATCGGGATACTCAGAGCTATGGAAGCGCCGTTACGCGGATAAGATGAAAGCGCGGCTCCCACGTAGAAACGGTTCAGCGGCTCCTCTATAACGGCCGTCAGTCCGCTGAGCGTCCATTGACTGCCGGTAAAAGTCAGCCGTCCCAGGCGGGTTTCACCCTGGCTTCCTTCCCAGATATTGTCACCGTCGTCCCGATACAGCACCAGGGAATCGAAATCATCATTCCCGGCGGTCCCGCTGTTGCTGAAACTGATTATTTTCAGGGTGTCGGCAAGGTAGCCGTTGCGGGGTAAATCCAGGGCAAGTACCGGGTAAACAGTGTCGGCAGGACTTATCGTATCCAGGCCGGTGGCTATGAAACCGACCTGGGCGGCTGTCATGCCGTCGATGACGCAATACCCCAGGGAATTGATGGTATCCGGTCCGGCCACGATGGTGCCGTCACCGGTAACAATATCATTTCCCGGTATCGTGAAAATATCCAGCGAATCGCCGTCGCGGGCAAAAAGCGCCGTATTTACCGCCACCAGCATCGATCGCCCGGAATCAGCCGGTATATTCAACGGATCAAAGGAAAGAATAATTTCAGAACTACCGTATGCCGTTATTGCCAGCAGGCTGTCGGCTCCGGTAAGGGTGGAATCGTTATCCCGGTCAAGATAAAGGCTCACCGAATCGACATTAGTCAATCTTTGCGCCTGGTTGCCCGCACCGCGGGTAGCGTCGCGGAGAGTCAGGCCGGTTACGGTTTTATTTTCATCAAAATAATTATCGAGCCTGAATGCCAGCGTCACGATACTGTCCTGTTCGGGATGGATGTATTTCGTTCCCAGCGGGATGGTGGAAACATAAAGCTCTTCAACCTCGATATAACCACTGCTGTCGGCAACATCGTTAATACTGCTTACCGCGGTTACCCGGCCCGCCCCCGGCTTGACGGCTATAAATTGCCCCGTTGAATCGACCTTGCCCACCCGCCCCAGCATTTTCCAGGTAATATCACCCGCCGAGGTAGGGTTATCTTTGGAGTCATATCCGGTTACCGTGAACTGAACCGTGTCATATAACCTGACCGAGAAAGTATCGGGCGAAATCTCCAGGCGGGCCAGGACACCCGGATTGACAATGACAATCTCGTTGGTATCCGTTACCCCGCCGATACTGCTGGTGACGGCAATCCGGCCGGTGCCGACCGTGGTCGGTGTAAACAAACCCTCGTTATCGATGGACCCGATCCCGCCCTGAACTTCCCAGGTCAGCGTCCCGGCATCGGTAACATCACCGTGGACATCATAACCGTAAGCGTCAAATTTATAGGTGCTGTCAGCCGATAATTCCAGAGAATCAGGCACAATTTCAATAGATACCAGGCTTCCCGGAAGCACTATAATCGGTCCCACCGTATCCGGAATCATATCATCACCGTAGGCTATGACATATCCTTCCCCGGCACTGGTGGCGGTAAATAATCGGGTAGTATTGTTGACGGTCCCGATGCCACCCAGAACGGTCCAGAGCGGGATATAAACCGGTTCGCTTTGATTGCCGTCGGCGTCAAGCGATTCGAAATTGAACTGCAGTGTCGAATCCAGCATAACCGTCGCCGTATCCGGTGAGGCCACCAGCCGTACCGGCAGACCACCCTCACAGGTGATAACTCCCGAGGTATCGACCCGGGGAGACAGGGTTGCCTTCACCCGGCCGGTGCCGAGTTTTTGCAGGTTTAAAACTGTCCAAGTGTTAGGCCCGGCCGCAACCGTACCGATGGAGTCCGTCCCGGTCACCGACCAGGTGACGGAAACATCGCCAAGAAGGCTGTCCTCGTTGTCATAAGCCCGGCAGTAAAAAACAGTCGTATCATTATCGGTAGTAAGGGTAGTATCACCAAAAGGAGTACCATCCAATAGCTCAATACGCACAGCTATTACATTTGATAATACCTGTACGGCGGAACTATTATTCAAGTTACCATAAACAGCCTGAATTGAATAAAAACCCGCAGAATTTCCCGATGTATAGAGACCACCTGCGGTAATACTACCTGTGGGATCCGTGGTGGACCAGATAACAGAAGCAGTTAAATCGACAACTATATTGTTATTGACGTCATATCCATAAGCAGAATACTGAGACGTATGAAAAAAATATGCGATAGCACCCTGAGGAAGAACTTTAATATACAGCAAACCGCCCTCTTCACCATATTCAAAAGCCCCCATCTCCGGGGCGGTTTCCAGATAAGGGTAACCCAGGTCGAGACCGGCATTAATTACCGGTGAGCCAGTGGCAAGGTGGAACTCGTTATCAGCCGGATTTATGAAAACCGGGGCAA
Organism: Candidatus Zixiibacteriota bacterium; assembly: GCA_028715215.1. Lineage (GTDB taxonomy): Bacteria > Zixibacteria > MSB-5A5 > GN15 > FEB-12 > JAFGNW01. The sequence continues at coordinate 6,957 of JAQUSF010000085.1, read as the reverse complement.
CCGAAAGACCGCCGGCAGAATCAACCGCGCCGTTATAGTAATCAGCCGTGGTATTCCCCCAGACGTCGTTGAAACCGCAGATATTAAGGGCTTCAGCACGGATGCCAATATCATTGGCTACCAGGATATTATTAAAAATCCGGGCAGTATTTACGCCGTCATGAATTAATATACCCTGCAGGGTGGAATTGTAAATGGTGTTCCCGTAATACCGGTTATAATCAGCTAAATCTTTGTTCTCTATGCCCGATTCACCGCTGTTATATATTAAATTTTTTAAAATCAGGTTGTAATCTCCATCAACATATATTCCATCCTTGATGTTATCATGGATATTACAGCGGGTTATGACGCAGGAGTCACCGACAATTTTCACACCCTGATGACCGGCATTGGTAATTTCCAGGTTGTCGATTTTGACATGATCGGCTTCGATATATATTACCGGGGCCAGGGCACCGCCAATATCAAAAACCGCCTTACCGTTTCCGGTATGACAATAGGTAACGGGTAAGTCAGCCGTACCGGGGGTTGTCAACTGGATACTGTCGGAAAGTGAATAATTTCCCGCCAGTACTTTAACGGAATCACCGGGGATCAGCAAACTTTTCTTATCGCCGTTGTCCAGCGACAGCCAGGCCTCGGCGGACGAAAGACCGCTGTTGTTGTCGTTGCCGTCGGCTGAAACGTAGTAAACGTTGAACATTTCAACTGCCCCTATATCCGGGGCGCTGCCATTGTAATCATAGCCTGAAAACAGGCCGGCGTCTATTTCGGGAGCGGCGGCATGAAGGCAGAATAGACCTCCGGCAGGGTTGATAAACTGCGGCTCCACCGAAAGTCCCCCGGCGGAATCGACCACCCCGGCTTCATAATCTTTAGTTATATTTCCCCAGACGTTGTTATAGGCGCAGATATTGAGGGCGTTGCCGTTGATACCTATATTATTCAAAGCGACAATGTTATTAAAGATATGGGCTGTCAGTTCCTGGAGTTCAATACCGGTTAAAGCGTTGGCATAGACGGTATTGTTATAATATTTGTTGTATCGTGCCGGACCTTCATTTACGAATCCTTCTTCGCCTCCGAAGGCAATAATATTTCTCAGGAATACGTTAAAACTTCCTTCGACCCTGACGCCTTCTTTATCCGTATGATGAATATAACAGCGACGGATAATACACGAATCGCTTATAATGTGTATTCCCTGCGTGCCGGTGTTGGTCAGTTCCAGACCATCGAGAACGACATTATCGCCTTCCATAACAATAATAATATTACTGCTGCCGCCGGCATTAAAAATCACCTTCCCCATTCCATAGTTGCGATAAATAATAGGATTTCCCTTTGTCCCGGAAGTATTCAACTGAAAGCCGGAGCTGAGGTTATATGTTCCAGGCAATAAATTTACCGTATCACCCGGTATCAATATCCCCTTTTGGTCGCCATTATCCAGTGACAGCCAGGCGTTGGCTTCCGTTAAGCCGTTATTGCCGTCGTCCCCCGTCGGTGACACAAAATAGTTTGTTGCACCCAGCGGAATAGCCAACAAAAGTATGACAAAACTTGAATAAAGAAATTGCCGCATATCTCTATTTTTTTTAAACTGTAATTAAATTATATATCGACATTTATATGGTTATCATTAGGTTGAGGCAGGGAGCGGGGTATATTTATAAAAATAAGCGGGTGATAAATATTTCATGCTTATTTTTTAAAATTATGTTATATTAAGTGTAAGTTAGATGTTAAGTTATACTATCCGGCAAATATAATTTAGCATATTGCAAATCTCCGCCACAGGGAGTATATTTAGTTATTTGATAATTTACAGCTTTTACTAAAGCTCTTGAGGGAGCCGATATTTATGGGTGCTGTAAAACAACCGGAAGCCAACTCTTACCAGTTTGATAAGCTCTTGTCCGAGAACAACCTGGCCGAGGCCTGGGCAGCGGTCAATGTCAATTCTCGTCAGAGATGTTTCGTAAAATTACCGGCCACCGGTTCTACTTTGCCTCTTGAAAAAATCAATACCCTGCTTTCCAGGTCTTTTTCCTGCCAAACATTAATAAATTCCTCACGAATTTTAAAAGGACAAAAAAAAGAATGGGACAATAACCGGCTTTTTATTGAATATGCCTATCTTGACCCGAAAATCTGGCAGTCGCTGACACCTGAAATGTTCTGGCACTACTGGCCTGAAATCTTTGTACAGATAGCGGTCGTAACCGACCTGATACATTATAAGCAACTGGTGCACCTCGACCTGAAACTTGAGAATTTTCAGCTAAGACTGTTACAAGGTGCACCTTATGTAATTCTCACTGACCTTGATTTTCTTAATAAATCCGGAACCACCCTGGAAGCCAAAATCCTCGGCACCCCGGAACACATTGCTCCGGAGATACTTAACAATGATATAGTAACCGCTCAAACCGACAACTATTCCCTGGGGCAATCCCTTCGTCTGGCCCAGATATCCGCTCAAAAACCAGAGCATGAAAAACTGAATGCCTTTATCGACCGCCTGACAGCGGAAAACCCGATAGACCGGCCCTACAGTGTTCTTGACAGTCTTTACAGCCATGAACTGATCGACCCGGTAGTTTATAAAAAAGCCAAAAAAACCGTTCTTTCTCTTATTTTGCTCGGAAATTTCCAGCGTTTTAAAGAACAACCTCAACCTGAGAAAAATCGTTTGGCTGATTTTCTGCAAAGTGAATGTAAAGTTTTCGGTTTTCACGAAGAACTTACCGCTGATTTGGAACAGCTTTTTGCCCGCTCCCCGCTGACGGCTTTTAAACTCTTCAAAAACATTATCAGGGAAACCGAAATTGAAAACTTCGGAGATTTCTGGCATTTTAAATTCACCGATGACTCTCTGGAGAAAATCTTTTTAGAGCTCGACCAGCTGACCGCCAGGGAAAAAGACCCGACCCTGCCGGACTCCGACGCTTCTTTAAAAAAATACCTGTTTCTTCGAAGGAGTCTAAAATCCGGTTTATCTGAAACCATGTCCCAGAAACAACCACCCTGGAAATACCGTATGGAACTGGGCGATTTGGCGCTGAGTTTGAACCGCCCCCTTGACGCCATCGTACATTACCGGGAAGCTCTGGCTATTATCGATTCAGGGCAAATGCTGGAAAGAATTAATATAATTTATCAGTTAGCGGTCCAGCTGATACTGGTCGGCCAGCAGAAGGAAGCGGAAGAACTGCTTCTCCGGGGCATAACCGCGGCTGGTGTCATCAAAGCCGACCGGGAGGAACTGGAACTTCTAAATCAGCGCGCCTACCTGTTATCTCTGGAAGGCCAACATACCGAAGCGGCGGCGATACTCCACAACATCATTGACCGGGCTAATCGGCCGGGCCTGGAGCTGGAGCTGGCCAAAGCCTATTATAACTGCTTTCATATCGAATATATTAAAGGTGCTTACGGCAAGGCTGAGGCATTAATCAAAGAATGTCTCGACGTCGGCAAAAAAGCTCAGGATGAAACCTTTCTCACCACCATCTACTCCGGTCTGTCCGTTCTGTACTCGGAGATTGCCGAATATGATAAAGCACTCAAGATGAGTCACAACGTTGTCAAGCTTATCAAGGCTCATTCAGATAAATCATATAAGCTTCTGTTCGTTTATCGAAACCTGGTATTTCTTTATACCCGGCTGGGTTCGTCGAAAGACTCCGAGTACTGGTTAAATTTGTATCTGAGCGCCCGCAATAACAAATTCGACCAGCTGGCTTTTCTCGATTATTCGATAATGAGAGGCTGGATGGAGATAAATTGCGGCCGCCTGCAAGCCGCCCGGGAAAGTCTGTTAAAAGCCTCCGGCTTATTTCAAACCACGGAAATCAGCCGCTATGTCGGCAAAGCCCTTTATAATCTGGCCGAAATAGCCCTTTATCAGGGAGAATTCAAGGAATGTGAAAGGTATTGCCAGAAGGCTTTCGAGATCTTTGAAAAATTGCAGGACCAGGGCATATGCACTGAAATCAGTCTTTTCAGACATCTGAACACTTTCTATAACAAACCTTCTGAACAACTTGACACCGGAGAATTACTTGAAGTTCTGGAGAAACTGATAAAACATAATTGCCGGTACTTTGCGGTATCCTGCTTTTTGCATATTGCCGTCAACTTCGATAACGACGCTGTCATTCCGGCTTTGAAAATTATCGAACCGCTGCAAAAACAAATCAATGAATCCTCAGCGCCGCTTTTCAAAGCCGCCCGGAGTCTGATTGAGTACCGGGAAAATATCCTGGCCAGCGGCCACAAGACCATCCGGCACCTGAAAGACGCTTATCAGGTACTCGAAGGCGCCGGTCAGAAATTTTTCGCGTTGCTTTTGTGTTGTGAAATAGGCCGGTACTATCAGGATAATTTTCAACAGAAGCTCAGCCGCAAGTTTTATCAACAGGCCCTGTCGCTGGCGCGGCAGTTGCACCATCAACCCTTCGAGAAAAGGCTCTCGGAAAAACTCGACACCTTTCTGGAAAAAGACTACGTTCACGAGCGGGTTCTCAAATCCATGCTGGGGATATCAAACATTCTCAGGGATTTAGAAAATTATGAAAATGCCCTGCGCAAAGTCGTGGAATTTGCGGTCAACGAAACCGGGGCGGAACGGGGAGTGCTGCTTTTAAAAACCGAGGGAGCCGACGAACTTCAGATTAGAGCTTATATCAACTGCGACGAAGACAGTTTGAAAGATATCTGTGATTTCAGCAGGTCCATCGTCACCCGGGTGGCTAAACAGGTTTCACCGCTGGTGGTCAGTGATGCTCTGCAGGATAAGCGTACTAAAAAGTATAAAAGTATCGCCGTTCATAATATCCGCTCAGTCATCGGCATGCCCATCGAAGACGGTGATAATTTCTACGGAGTACTTTATTTGGACCATCACACTATTCCGGCTCTTTTCGGCGATGACGATATCACTTATGTAACTTCGCTGACCAATTTCCTGGCGGTGATACTGAATACACTCCAGCGTTTCAAGACCGTATCCGTCAACAAGGAACAGCTGGAGAACGAACTGATAAGACAGGGTTTAAGCGAGGTTTTCGTCACCCGCAACAGCAATTTGAAAAAAATGCTGGAACAGTTGCCCCAGCTGGCGCAGTCCAACGCCAGCATCCTTATCCTTGGTGAGACGGGGACCGGTAAAGAAATAATAAGCCGCCTGATTCATAATTTAAGCCACCGTAACCGGGGCCCGTTCGTCAAAATGAATTGTGCCGCTATCGCCGAAGATCTTATAGAAAGTGAACTTTTCGGCATTGATGACGGAATAGCCACGAATGTCAAGGCCCGGGTGGGTAAATTTGAAGCGGCCGACACCGGCACTCTGTTTCTGGACGAAATAGGCGAGATGCCTTTGAATATCCAGTCCAAAGTTCTCCGGGTGCTGGAATATAATGAATTCGAACGGGTCGGTTCTCACCGGACCAATTACACCGACGCCCGTTTTATATATGCCACCAATAAAAACCTCTGGAAGATGGTTTTTGAAAACCGGTTCAGCAAAGACCTTTATTATCGGATATACAGTTTAATTCTTGAAATTCCCCCGTTGCGGGAGCGACCCGAAGATATTGAACCGCTCCTTGAACATTTTTCCAAACTTGACGCTGCCGACCCGAAAAAAAGAATCCGTTTCAGCGCCGCCGCCCTCAACGCCATGACCGTTTATCCCTGGCCGGGTAACGTGCGCGAACTTAAAAACCTCATCGACCGTTTCAATATTCTCCACCCGGGTAAACAAATCGACCTGGTCAATCTGCCTTCGTATATCAGGGACAGCAACCGTTCAAGCCCGCTGTCAAAAGAGCACCAGGTTACTCTGGAAAAAAACCGGATTTTAAAAGCCCTGGACAAGCACAGCTGGAACAAGTCCGCCGCCGCCAGGGAATTACAAATGCCTCTTTCCACTCTTTGTCGAAAAATCATAAAATTTAAAATCAGGAATTCCTGAAAACCTTAGAAAATTTACCGCCTTACCGCTAATTTACCACTTCTTTGCTCTTGTAACTCATAATCTTTCAATCACTTAATAACAAGTATACCGTATTGCATAATAAAAACGGCAAACCTGTTCCCTTTTTTAATCCCATACTTTATGGCAAGTCATTGAAAACCAATAAGTTGACGAATTGCCCCGGCTTTCTTTAAAAATGGCATCAAATCTGTATTAACCCATAGCGAGTCAAACAATATCTTCAAACCCTTTCTTTAAGAGGAGGCATTTATGTGCTTCTACTTGTCAACGTTCAAAAAAGTACTCACCCTCACCTTACTTCTAATCACCCTTTGCGTTTTTAGTTTCACAATTTTTGCCCCGGAAGGGATGGCTGATACCGGTCAGATATCACCCCCGCCGCCGACTGTTGCGGATACCACCGACGTTTATGCTACCGACAGTTCGAATGTTCCGGAACCGGGAGACGAACAGCTTTCAACATGGGAGATACTATTAGTGGTTGTGGCTAATATGATTTAGAGAGAAATAAGATATTAAATAAAAAAATTCGGATTAAGGTATTATGATTAGATACGAAAGATTAATAACTCTGCTGACATTGCTCTATAACCGCAATGTCGTCAGCAAAGAGCAAATTTGTCAGGTTTGCAACGTGTCGGAACGAACCGCTTACCGGTATATCAACAAGCTATCGATGTCGAATATTCCCATCTATTTCGACCGAGCCGTTGGTGGATACCGGTTGAACACACCTTCCAAAGTCGTTGCCAACCATATAGGCGTCAGTGATACGATAATATTGAAATGTGCTCTAAAATATCTCGAGCAACGGCTGGACGGCCATTATGCTGACACTATCGACGCCATCAACAGAACTCTTGACCGTATTAATCTTTCTTCTAATCTGGAACATTGCAGTATTTCCGATAACATACTCAGAGCCGATATGCCTGCTGAAAAACTAA